>CAJBLW010000072.1 GCA_903953985.1 uncultured Burkholderiales bacterium | reverse complement strand
TGCGCGACGTGCCGGTGATGCACCGACTGGCCCAAGAAGAAGTGTTTGGTCCGGTGCTGTCGGCCATGTCCTTCACCGACGAAGACCACGCCGTGGAACTGGCCAACGCGACCGAATTCGGCTTGGTCGCCGGTATCTGGACGCGTGACGGTGGACGTCAATTCCGCATGGCCAAGCGCGTGCGCAGCGGCCAAGTGTTCATCAATAACTACGGCGCAGGCGGCGGCGTAGAACTGCCCTTTGGCGGCGTCAAGTCTTCCGGTTACGGCCGTGAAAAAGGATTTGAAGCCCTGCTGGGTTTCACCACCCTCAAGACCGTGGCCATCCAGCACGGCTGAAGCGACTTGGCTGACCCCACGATAAACCGACTTGACGGTGAAATCAGTATTCGTTATCCCGGACTCCGATTTGGGAACCATAGCTTGTAAGGGAAATGGCCCCCGGGTCTTCTCCCGGGGTGGCAAATTTAAAGTCTTTCCCCGGGGCCACCCGTGCGGCGGGTAGCTCGGGCACAATCAACCCCCATGTCTGAACGCGTCATACCGCTGGTTGACCAGCGCCATCCCAGCTTGCCTTTGCCCCCGCTGACTGCGGGGCATGACCTGAGCGCATTGCCCTTGGACGGCCTGCGCCGCCCACTGACCGACTTGCGCATCAGCGTGACCGACCGGTGCAACTTCAGGTGCAGTTACTGCATGCCCAAGGAAGTCTTTGACAAGGACTACGCCTATCTGCCTCAGAGCCATTTGCTGAACTTTGAAGAAATCACGCGCATCGCCAACGTGTTTGTGGGACGGGGCGTGAGCAAGATTCGCCTCACAGGTGGCGAGCCTTTGCTGCGCAAAAACATCGAAATCCTGATTGAGCAACTGGCCGCGCTGCGCACCCCCGACGGCCGGCCGCTCGATTTGACGCTGACCACCAACGGTTCGCTGTTGGCGCGTAAGGCCCAAAGCCTGAAAGACGCGGGCCTGCAACGTGTCACCGTGAGCCTGGATGGACTAGACGATGCCATCTTTCGCCAGATGAACGATGTGGATTTCCCCGTGGCTGAGGTGCTGGCCGGTATCGAAGCGGCCCGGGCTGCGGGTCTGGGGCCGATCAAGGTCAACATGGTGGTCAAGCGCGGCACCAACGATCACGAAATTTTGCCCATGGCAAGGCATTTCCGGGGCACAGGCATCGTGCTGCGCTTCATTGAATACATGGACGTGGGTGCCACCAATGGCTGGTGCATGGACGAGGTGCTGCCCAGCGCCGAGGTGGTGCGCCGCCTGCATGCCGAGCTGCCGCTGGTGCAACTCGACCCAGCAGCACCCGGCGAAACGGCAGAGCGCTGGGGTTACGCCAACGCCCAGGGTGAGTACGACCCGACTTTGGGCGAGGTGGGTGTGATCAGCAGCGTGACGCAGGCCTTTTGCGGCGACTGCAACCGCGCCCGCTTGTCCACCGAAGGCCGCTTGTACCTGTGCCTGTTTGCCAGCCAAGGGTACGACCTGCGCCAGCTTTTGCGCGACCCCGTTCAGAGCGACAACGTGCTGGCCGCTACGGTGGACGCGATCTGGCGCGGGCGTACCGACCAATACTCGGTGCTGCGCAGCCTGCGCGGGCCGGATACCGCCAGCGGCCCAGGCCGTCGGGTGGAAATGAGCTACATCGGAGGTTAAAGGCCATGACAACTCTCGCCATGCACAACACCACTGCCATCACCGGTCTCATCCTCGCAGGCGGTCGTGGTTCACGCATGGGTGGCGTCGACAAAGGCCTGCAAAATTTTCGCGGCATGCCGCTGGCCCTGCAAACTCTGATGCGCCTGCAGCTGCAAAGCCTGCCGCCCCAAGAAATTCTCATCAACGCCAACCGCAACCTGGCCGCTTACGAGTCGCTGGGCGTGCCGGTTTGGCCCGACAGCCTTGATGGTTTTGCCGGACCTTTGGCGGGCTTCCTGACGGGCCTCGAGCGCTGTGAAACGCCGCTCTTGCTCACTGTGCCTTGCGACTCGCCGCTGTTTCCGCTCGACCTGCTCGAGCGCCTGTGCACGGCCATGCATGACCAAGACGCCGACCTGGCCGTGGCCGCCGCCCCTGAAGCCGATGGCACGGTGCGCCCGCAGCCCGTGTTTTGCTTGCTCAAAACCGAACTTCTGGAAAGCCTGGTGAAGTTCACCCAAGGAGGTGGCCGCAAGATCGACGCCTGGACAGCCCAGCACCGCTGCGCCATCGTGCCCTTTGACCAGATCGGCGACAGCACACACGCCTTTGCCAACGCCAACACGCTGGCCGAACTGCAACAACTCGAATCCCTTTGAACCGCGCCGCACGGCACTGCCGTGCCCAATTGCCATGACCACCCCAGCCCTGTCCCTTGATCAGATCGCCGAGCGCCTGCAAGGCTACGACCCACAGGCCTTGTCGGCCAGCCAGGTGAACGCGTTTTTGGCCCAGCTTGTGCAGCCTGTTCGCGAGCAAGAGGTTGTGCCGCTGATGCAAGCACACGGCCGCATCCTCGCGCAAGACGTGGTCTCGCCCATCAGCGTGCCCCCGCACGACAACTCGGCCATGGACGGCTTTGCCCTGCGCGGCGCTGAACTGACGGCTGGGCAGGCCAGCAGCTTCAAGGTGGTGGGCACCGCTTTCGCTGGCGCCGCTTGGCAAGGGACTGTGCAGGCGGGTGAATGCGTGCGCATCATGACCGGCGCCATCATGCCCGCCGGGCTGGACACCGTGGCCCCGCAAGAGCTGGTCAAGACCGAGGCTGACATGGTTCACATTCCGCCAGACCTGCTGCAGCCGGGCGACAACCGCCGTCTGTTGGGCGAAGACCTGAAAGCAGGCCAAGCCGCCTTGTCCGCTGGGGTCCGATTGACGCCTGCCGCATGCGGCCTGCTGGCCAGCCTGGGCCTTCCGACGGTGACGGTCTTGCGTCGTCCCAAAGTGGCCTACTTTTCAACCGGCGACGAAATCCTGAGCCTAGGCGAAGCACCCCGCGAAGGCGCGGTGTACGACAGCAACCGCTACACCGTGGCGGGCCTGGTGCAGGCGCTGGGCTGCGAGCTGATCGACATGGGCGTGGTGCGCGACGATCCGATTGCCTTGGAGCAAGCCTTTGTGGATGCTGCCTCGAAAGCCGACGCCATCATCACCAGCGGCGGTGTGAGCGTGGGAGAGGCCGACCACACCAAGGCCATGATGAAAAAACTGGGTGATGTGGCGTTTTGGCGCATCGCCATGCGCCCCGGCCGACCCATGGCGGTGGGCCGCATCACGCAAGGCAATCGCTCAGCCGTGCTGTTTGGCCTGCCGGGCAACCCGGTGGCGGTGATGGTGACTTTTGCCGCCTTTGTGCGCCCTGCCATGCAGCAACTCATGGGCTGGCAAGCGCCAGCCTTGCCATTGCTCAAGGCCAAAAGCACCGAGGCCTTGCGCAAAAAACCCGGCCGTACCGAATACCAGCGCGGCATCGTCAGCACGAACGCTGCGGGCGAATTGCAGGTCAGCATTACCGGCAACCAAGGCTCAGGCGTGCTCAGCTCCATGGTGCAAGCCAACGGCCTGATCGTGCTGGGGCATGCCCAAGGCAACGTGGCCGTGGGCGATGCGGTGGATGTGATGATGTTTGACGGGCACCTTTGAGCCGGGTTACTTCCCCGGCATG
>CAJBLW010000071.1 GCA_903953985.1 uncultured Burkholderiales bacterium | reverse complement strand
GGGGTCAAGGGGTCAAGGGGTCAAGGGGTCAAGGGGTCAAGGGGTCAAGGGGTCAAGGGGTCAAGGGGTCAAGGGGTCACAGATTGACGCTGCCTTGGATGCAGCCGACCACATCGCCACCCACCCAGACTTGGCCTTGCGGGTCTTGCGACAGAAACACCTGACCTGCGCGCCCCAGAATCGTGCCCTGACGGGCACTGTAGGTGAGAGGCATGTGGCCGTCGGCCATCAGCCATTGCGCCAGCGATGCGTTCAGGCTGCCGGTGACCGGGTCTTCGGCGATGCCCACGGGGGCGGCGAAGGCGCGTACTTCCAAATTGGTGGGGTCGTTGGCGGTGCGGGTGGACGGTGCAAAGGCGCGGGCTTCGCGGTTGGCGCGGCGGATCAGGCCATGTTGTGCCTCTGAGGCTGACGCTTGCCGCTTGCCCGCCACGCCGACTTTGGTGCCCAGTTTTTTCAGGGCAGCATGGTCAGGCTCCAGGGCCAGCACCGTGTCCACATCATGGACCACCAGGCCCAGCCAGTGCGGTCCGTTGTTCAGGTTTTGGGCGGCTATCACTTCAGATGCGTCCAGCCCCAAAGCGTCCAGCACCGGGCTGAGGTCTTCGGCCGAGATGTCTGATCGATTCAGAGGTGGTGCTGCAAAAGCCCAGCGCTCGCCCAGCTGCTTCAAAGTCACCAGGCCAACGCCGCATTCCTGCATCAGCACACCAGGTTGCCGTGGCGTGTTGCCCGCCTTCAGCCAGGCGTGGGCTGTGCCCAGTGTGGGGTGGCCCGCAAACGGCAGCTCAGCCCCGGGCGTGAAAATGCGCACCCGGTAGTCTGCCCCGCCTGCAGACCCTTCGGGCGTGGGCGGCAGCACAAAGGTGGTTTCGCTCAGCTGCGTCCAGGCGGCAAAGGTCTGCATTTGCGCATCGCTCAGACCTGTGCCATCGAGCACCACGGCCAGCGGGTTGCCCAGAAAGGCGGTGTCGGTGAAGACGTCGACTTGTTGAAAAGCGCGGGATTTCATGGGACCTTGAGGGGGTGGGAGCGGTTTAAAGGGATTCTCGGATCGCGGCGGCCAACGCGGTCATGCCGGTGTTGATCTGGTCCACGGTGGCGGTCACGAACGACAGGCGCAGCGTGCTTTCGTCGGCACCCTCGGCATAAAAAGCCGAGCCCGGCACAAAGGCCACGCCTTTTTCGACAGCTTTTTCCAAAAGCGGTACGGCCTTGAGGCCCTTGGGCAGTTGCACCCACAAGAACATGCCACCCACCGGGCGGTTCCAGGAGAGGCCGAGGCCCGCCATTTCGCGGTCGAGGGCGGCGAGCATCGCTTCGCATTGCTGTTTGTACAGAGCGCGGATGGTGGGTACATGGCGGTCGATGAAGCCATCCTTGAGCACTTCTGCCACCACGCGCTGGTTGAAGCTGGGCGTGTGCAGGTCGGCTGCTTGTTTGGCTTGCAAGAGCTTGGGGTAGAGCGCTGTGGGGGCCACCAAGTAACCCAGGCGCAGGCCGGGGGCCAGGATTTTGGAAAACGAGCCCAAGTAAACGCTGCCATCGGGGTGACGCGAGCTGAGTGATGGCGCGGGAGGTGCGTCAAACCACAGGTCGCCAT
>CAJBLW010000070.1 GCA_903953985.1 uncultured Burkholderiales bacterium | reverse complement strand
TGACACCGTAATAACCCAGCTCATAAGGCGAGATGCCTCGGCCCACGCCCAATTGAAAACGGCCACCGCTCAAATGGTCGAGCATGCAGACTTCTTCGGCCAGACGCAAGGGGTGGTAAAGGGCCAAGGTGTAAACCAAGGGTCCAAACAGCAAACGCTTGGTTCTTTGGGCCACCGCAGAATGGAATACAGAAGGTGAAGGTGACATGCCCAAAGGCGTGGCATGGTGTTCAGCCGTGAGGTAGACGTGGATACCCACCCTGTCGTATTCCTCAATCAGTTGAAGTCGCTGTTCATAGAAATCTCTCAACAGCACACCACTGTTGTCAAGGTGGTCAAAAACGCCGAATTTCATAGAGACATCTCAGTCATGAGTCTGGGCAACATAGCGCAGCACTCTCATGCAACAGTATCCGTTATTCACGGCACACGGCGTCTCGTGGAAACCCTAGCCAGGCCTTGAGATGAGCCACGCCGAGTCCGCGGCGTGACAGCACATCCGAAGCTTCTTTTTATGATGAAGCCCATGAATTACGCCTCCTCCGACCTTCTGGCTTTTGCCGACCAACTTTTGCAAACCGCTGGCTTGCCGCCCGACAAGGCGCAGGCCGTGGCCGATGTCTTGCTGGAAGGCGATTTGTTGGGCCACACCACCCACGGCCTGGCCTTGCTCGCCCCTTATCTGGCCGAACTGGAGTCGGGCAAGATGCGCAAAGAGGGCCAGCCCTTGGTAGTGTCGGACTTTCCAGCCGCTGTCACCTGGGACGGCCAGCGCCTGCCCGGCCCCTGGCTCATTCTGCAAGCCATCGACCTGGCAACACAACGTGCCCACACCCAAGGCACCTGCACCGTGGTCATCCGGCGCAGCCACCACATTGCTTGCCTGGCCGCTTACCACCAGCGCGTGACCGATCAGGGTTTCATGATGCTGCTGCATTGCTCGGACCCGAACACCGCCAGCATCGCGCCATTTGGCGGACTGGACCCGGTGTTCACACCCAACCCCATGTCGGTGGGCATTCCCACCTCGGGCTTGCCGGTACTGATCGACGTGTCCACCTCGTCCACCACCAACGGCATGACCAACCGCCTGCACAAAGATGGTGGCTTACTGCCCGCCGAGTGGGTGATGGATGGCCACGGTCAGCCCAGCCGCGACCCGGCGGTGCTCTTCAACGAGCCTAAGGGCACCATCTTGCCGCTGGGCGGCATGGACTCGGGCCACAAGGGCTATGGCCTGAGCTGGATGGTCGAAGCCTTGACCGGCGGGCTGTCAGGCCATGGCCGTGCAGACGCACCTGAGGGCTGGGGGGCCACGGTGTTTTTGCAGATCATCGACCCCCGCGCTTTCTCAGGTCAGAGCGCCTTCAACACGCAGATGGACGAAGTGTCACGGCAGTGCCATGCTGCGCGGCCCGCACAGCCCGACCGCTGGGTACGCACGCCAGGCGAGCGCGGCCTGAAGCTCAAAGCCGACAGCGCCAGCCAGGGTGTGGCGCTCTACCCCAACATCATGCCCATGTTGGTGCCTTGGGCCGAGAAGTTCAAAATCGCCGTGCCCTCATCGGTCTGAGCAACAACGGGCTGAGCGACGGCACTCAGCAAAAAACAACCCGGCGCAAGCCGGGTTGTGCCGGGTTGTGGGGGTTTTCAAAAGCGCTTGTTCAAGCAGTCGAAGCAGGTTTGCGCAGCATGCGCAAGAGCAGCGGTGCAAACCACACCAAAGCCGTGAGAATGGCCAAAACAAGCGCGATGGGCCTGGCCACAAAAGCCGTCAGATCGCCGTTGGACTTGATCATCGAGGTGATGAAGTTCTCCTCCAACATGCCGCCCAACACCACACCCAAAATGGCCGGTGCTGTGGGGAACTTGTTGGCTTCCAACACATACGCCAGGATACCGGCGACCAACATGACGCCCAGTTCAAACACCGCGTTATTGATCGCAAACGTACCCACCACACAAAACAGCAGGATCATCGGCATCAGAATTTCACGCGGCACCTTGAGGATGCGCTTGGCCACCTTGATGCACAAAATGCCCAGGGGAATCATGATCAGGTTGGCCAAGATGAAGAGCAAGAACACCGCATAAATGTTTTGCGGGTTGGTGGTGAACAAAGTCGGGCCAGGGTTCATGTTCTTCATGTACAGCACGCCGATCACAATGGCCGTGATCGAGTCACCCGGAATGCCAAACACCAAGGCTGGAATCCACGCACCGGCCAAGGCGCTGTTGTTGGCCGAGCCAGACTCCACAATGCCTTCCACATGGCCGGTGCCAAATTTTTCGGGCTCTTTGGAAAACTTCTTGCTCATCGCATACGACATCCAGGCCGCGATGTCGGCGCCTGCCCCCGGCAACGCGCCCACAGCAGTGCCCAGCACACTGCCTCTCAAAATTTGTTTGGGGTATTTTTTGGCCAGGGCCCATTGGCCCTTGAGCACACC
>CAJBLW010000069.1 GCA_903953985.1 uncultured Burkholderiales bacterium | reverse complement strand
GTTTGGGTGTGCCTGGCATCTACCGCAGCCAGGCCAGTTTGGCGCCAGGCGTCAAGGTGCGCATGGGTACAAAGGCGTTGCCGCATGCGGGCATTGGCGTGCCCAGCTACGCCTGGAGCACTTCGCCGCTGCGCCGTTACACCGACCTGGTCAACCAGTGGCAAATCATCGCCTGTGCCAAGCATGGCGCTGCGGCCGCACTGGCCGCGCCCTTCAAACCGAAAGACGCCGAGTTGTTTTCCATCATCAGCGGTTTTGAAGCGGCCTACAGCGCCTACAACAGCGTGCAGTCCAGCATGGAGCGCTACTGGACGCTGCGCCATCTGCAGCAGCACAGCATCGAGGAGCTGGATGCCAGCCTGGTCAAAGAGATGGGAGGCGGCATCTGGTTGGTGCGCGCCGACGCATTGCCGTTGATGTTCAGCGTCATGGGCGCACACAACTTGCCACGCGGTGCACGCGTGCGCGTCAAGCTGGCCGACGTGGACCTGATGGCGCTGGATGTGCGCGGCACCGTGATCGCGCACCTGGATGCCGAAGACCTAGGCGCTGGCGCCGAAGAAGCGGAACAAGAGGCCGAGGACGAAGACAACCTGCCTGCGGGCCCGGTGACCATCGCGGTGGACCTGAACGACAGCACACCCCTTCATGCGCCCTGAGGAAAAACCACAGTCTGGCAGGGCAGCTCGCCCACCTGCGGGTCGCTTGCAGCCTTCACCGCACCGGGGCCTGAGCTGGGCATTGGGTCTGTCTGTGGCCGTGCATGCGGGTTTGGTGGGTTTCCGGTTTGCGGCACCCGAGGCCTATAACCGTGTCTTTCAGGACACCCCGCTGGAAGTGATTTTGGTCAACGCGCGCAGCCAGGAGCGCCCCCAGGAAACCCATGCCTTGGCCCAGGTGCGTCTGGCTGGCGGCGGCGAGGGGTCTCAGGTGCGTTTGTCCAGCTCGCCCTTGCCACCTGCGATGAACGCTGACCCGGGCATGGACCTCAGCGCGACCCCAAAACAAATTGAAGTGCTCAAAATGCAGCAGATGCGTTTGTTGACGCAACTCAAGGATGAGTTTGCCGTGCTCACCCGTGAAAATGCAGGCGATAAAGCCGACAGCCCTGATCGTGAGGCCAAGGTGCAGCGTCATCAGCAACTGGCCCGCCAGTTGGCGCAAATCGAGCAACGCGTGGACCAAACCCAGGGCGCGGCCCGCAAGCGCTACATCAGCCCCGCCACGCAAGAGGTGGTTTACGCGATTTACTACGACAAAATGCGCCGCACCATCGAGTACCGGGGCACCTTGAATTTCCCGGAGGCGGCGGGTGAAAGACTCTATGGCCAACTGACCATGGTGATCACGGTAGACAGTCAGGGGCAGTTGCTGAGCACCGAAGTGGCCCGCTCGTCTGGCCAGCCCTTGCTCGATGAACGTGCTGTGGCCATTGTTCGCAATGCCGCACCGTTTGGCAATTTCACCACCCAAATGCGGGCCCAGGCCGATCAAATCGTGGTCGTTACGCGCTTCAACTTTTCGCGTGATGACACATTGGGAACCAAGATGATGGCGACTGAGCAAGGCAAACCATGACGCGATTGAACAGACGCCACAAGGAGAAAGGTTGATGCGCGCTTTGGGACGCTGGTTGCTGTTATTGGCCATGGCGGGTGTGTGCCTGCAGCTGTTTTTTGCCCTGCGCATCTTGGGCATGAATTGGCTCGCGCCAGAGTCGACCAGCTTTCAGCGCTCGCAAGCTTGGCAAATCCTGGTGCGTCAGGGCCAACTGCCTTGGCGGCAAGAGTCTGTGGCATTACAAGCCATGTCCAAAGGTTTGCAGCGCGCCGTGATTGCCTCTGAGGACGCGGCCTTCACCCAGCACAACGGCATCTGGTGGCAGTCCCTCGAAAAAGCCTGGGAGAAAAACGCCCAGGCCAAAGCGCAGGCCGAAAAACGTGCCCAGCGACAACCCGACAAGCCGGTGGACATCAAAATTGTGGGCGGCTCCACCATCACCCAGCAGTTGGCCAAAAACCTGTTTTTGTCGGGTGAACACACGCTGCTGCGAAAGGGGCAAGAGATGGTTCTGGCGCTGATGCTGGAGTCTTTGCTCAGCAAAGAGCGGATTTTGGAGATCTACCTCAACAGCGTGGAATGGGGTGAGGGCGTTTTTGGTGCCGAGGCGGCGGCGCAGCACTACTTTCGCAAAAGCGCCGCCCGCCTGAACGCCTGGGAGGCCGCGCGCCTGGCGGTCATGCTGCCGCGCCCGCGTTATTTTGAAAAGCTGGCGCAGTCGGCCTATCTGGCGCGGCGCGCTGAGACCATCATGGCCCGCATGAACGACGTGGTCCTGCCATGAGCCTGAGCACCCCAGCCCCCGCCAGCATTCGCATTTTGGGCATCGACCCTGGCTTGCAAACCACGGGCTTTGGTGTGATCGAGATCACCGGTTCGCGCCTGCAGTACGTGGCCAGCGGCGTGATCGAGACCACACGCGGTGAAATGGGGAACTTGCCTGCCCGGTTGAAAATCATCTACGACGGCGTGCGCGAAATCACCGCGCGTTACCAGCCCGACGTAGCCTCGGTTGAGATCGTGTTCGTGAACGTCAACCCGCAAGCGACCTTGCTGCTGGGGCAGGCGCGTGGGTGCGCCGTCACGGCCTTGGTGTCGTGCGACTTGCCCGTGGCCGAATACACCGCTTTGCAAATGAAGCAATCGGTCACTGGCCATGGCCGTGCAGCCAAATCGCAAATTCAGGAAATGGTCAAGCGCTTGCTGCAGTTGCCCGTGCTGCCCCGGCAAGACGCGGCCGATGCCTTAGGGATGGCCATCACCCACGCCCATGCCAGCCCTTCCATGAACAAATTGGCCGCGCAAGGCGTTCTCAGCCGCAAAACCCACGGCATGTTCCGCAGCGGGCGCAGCCATTGACGGTGTGCGATCAGTGGGGAGAGTAGGCCAGGCGCACATAAATTGGCGCAAAAGCTTCGGCCTGGGTGATTTCGATCAGGGTTTCCTTGGCCAGTTCCAGCAGGGCGATGAAGGTGACCACCAGCACAGGCACGCCAAGACTGGGGTCGAACAAGTGCTCAAACTCCACAAATTTGCGTCCTTGCAGGTGCTTGAGCACGATGCTCATGTGCTCGCGCACGCTGAGCTCTTCTCGGCTGATCTTGTGGTGCTGCACCAGGTTGGCACGTTTGAGGATGTCACGCCAGGCCGATTGCAGCTCGTCCATGCCCACATCGGGAAAGCGCGGTTGCAGGCTTTGCTCTATGAAAACCTGTGCTTGCAAAAAATCGCGGCCGTAATGCGGGATCACGTTCAACTGCATCGAGGCCAGCTTCATCTGTTCGTACTCAAGCAGGCGACGCACCAATTCGGCACGCGGGTCTTCGGCCTCTTCGCCCTCAGGCGCTCTTTTGGGCGGCAGCAGCATGCGCGACTTGATCTCGATCAGCATGGCCGCCATCAAAAGGTATTCGGCGGCCAACTCCAGGTTGCGCTGGCGAATTTCGTCGACATAGCTCAGGTACTGGCGTGTCACGCCCGCCATGGGAATATCGAGTATGTTGAAGTTTTGCTTGCGGATCAGGTACAGCAACAAGTCAAGCGGACCCTCAAAGGCCTCCAGAAACACCTCCAGCGCATCCGGTGGGATGTACAGATCGCTCGGCATGGCGAACAGCGGCTCGCCATACAATCGCGCCAGTGCCACCTGGTCGACCACTGCAGGCATGGCCGAACTGGCCATGAATTCTGGCAGCTGCAGCGGCTTGGGGGTGTCGGTGCTCACGGGGTGCCCAGTGAAGCTCAGGCTTTCGTCTGGTACACGTAGGGTTGTTGCGCCACGCGACCTTGCTTGAATTCGACCTGGATGGCCCGGTCGATCGGTTTGTCCCACAGCAGGCCTCGACCCTGTCGCTGTTCGGCTTCGAGTTGGGGGCGCTGGGCCTTGAGCTGGTCAATGAACAGAGTGGTGTCGGAGGCGTAATCGGGGCGGCGGAAAAAGGACATGGCGGGCAATCCGTGAGGGGCAAATACAAAAGGGTTTTGGCCGCCTCTAAAGACCACCAAAACCAGAATGACGACATTTTAACGGGCCGGGTCTGCGCTCAGGCTGACGGCAAAAGCCACGCTGCTGCTCAGGTCGGGTTGCAGGTGTGCCCGAAGGTGTTCCACCAGACCACTGCGCCGAGCCATGTCCAGTGGCTGGTGCGTCAGGCCACACACGATGAGGTGCACCTGTTTCTTGCGACAGGTCTCGACCAGGTTCATCATCGCATCGGCCCCGGACGAGTCGATGTAAATGACGTTTTTAAGGTCCAGCACCAGCGTGGGCGTACTGATCTGGTCCTCGATGGATTCGACCAGCTTGACCGCCCCAAAAAACAGCGCGCCGTACAAGCGCCAAGCCTGCACCCGGTGCTCAAATCCGGCCAGACCTGGCTGCTCAATGCGGGTCACGCCCTCGCTGCGACTCAGGCTGGAGATGCGGTAGATGAAGGTCAGACAGGCGGCGATCAGACCCACTTCGACCGCCACCGTCAGGTCAAACACCACAGTGAGGAAAAACACTGCCAACAAGGTGATGCGGTAAGGCAGACGGTATTGGCGCAGGTGCATGAATTCGCGCCATTCGCCCATATTCCAAGCCACAAACATCAAGATGGCCGCCAGCGCCGCCAGCGGAATGTGCCCAGCCAAGGGGGCCGCCACCAGCACCACGGCGAGCAAGGTCAGGGCATGCACCATCCCCGAAATCGGGGTGGTGCCGCCGCTTTTGATGTTGGTCACGGTGCGCGCAATCGTGCCGGTGGCGGGCATGCCACCAAAAAACGGCGTGACAAAGTTGGCCACGCCTTGCGCCATCAGCTCTTGGTTGGGGTTGTGGCGGTCGCCGATCATGCCGTCAGCAATGCGGGCGCACAGCAGTGATTCAACCGCCCCCAACAGCGTCAAGGTCAAGGTGGGCATGAGTAAAAAGCGGGCGCTGTCCCAGCTGAATTCGGGCCAGAAAAAATCAGGCAGTGAAGAGGGGATGCCGCCAAACTTGCTGCCAATGGTCTCCACAGGCAGGTTCAGCAGCCAGGTGACCAAGGTGGCAAACACCAGTGCAATGATGGATCCGGGGAGCATGCTGGCCCAGCGGTACCGGGTGCCCTGCAAGTGGCGGCTCATGCGCAGCCAGCCAACCACCAGCGACAAGGACGCCAGAGCCAGCAGCAGGGCGGCTAGATTGGCTGTGTGCAGGTTCAGCCACAGGGTGTTCAGGATGCCAAAGAAATCGGCCGGCATGGCGGCCACTTTCAGGCCAAGCAAGTCCTTGATTTGGGACAACATGATCAGCACCGCGATGCCGTTGGTGAAACCGATCACCACCGCCACCGGGATGAAGCGGATCAGCGTGCCCAAGCGGAACAAACCCATCAGGAACAGCAGCACGCCCGACATGGCGGTGGCCAAAATCAGGTTGGCCAGGCCATAGCGCTCGACGATGCCGTAAACGATCACGATGAAGGCCCCGGCGGGACCGCCGATTTGTACCCGGCTGCCCCCCAGCGCCGAAATCAAAAAGCCCGCGATGATCGCGGTGAACAGGCCTGCCTCGGGTTTGAGGCCCGAAGCAATGGCAAAGGCCATGGCCAGGGGCAAGGCCACCACACCCACGGTGAAGCCAGCGCCCACGTCCTGGGAGAAGCGTTCGCGGTTATAGCCGTGCAAGCAGTCCAGCAATTTGGGACGAAAAAAACGCGAGCCTTGCATCCAGTTCATCGGTGTCTCATGATTCTTTTTATGAGGAAATTATGCGGCACGCCAGCGCAGGTCGGCCAACAAAGGGCGCAGGCGCAGCACCCAAAGCAGCGCAGCCAAAGGTACGCTGGTGATGTAGCCCCAGTATTTAAAGCCCAATGCCCCCATCAGCCCACCCAGAAAAAAGCTCAGCACCAGAGTCAGATGCACCCGAAGGCGCTGGCGGTTAGCGCGCACCGGGATACCGGGATGGCTCCGGTTCATGTACAAGAGTTTGCCCAGCTCGATGCCCAGGTCGGTCACCAGCCCGGTGATGTGGGTGGTGCGGATTTCGGCCTTGGAAATTTTGGTGATGACCGCGTTTTGCAGCCCCATGATGAAGCACAGCAAGACTACCGTGACGGGAACAAACAACTGTGACCAGGCCGCAATGGCCGCGCCAAACAGCCCGAACACCAGCAAGGCCCCGGATTCGAGCAGGAGTGGCAGGGTATAGCTGCTGCGCAGTTGCTGGCGCAGGCCCCAGTTGACCAGCATGGCGGTGCATATGGCCCCGGCCACAAAGGCCAGCAAGCAAATGATGCCTGCCAGCGCCAGGGTCATGTTGCCCAACACCAAGTCATCGGCCACCGATGACATGATGCCGGTCATGTGCGAGGTGTAACTTCCCACCGCCAAAAAGCCGCCTGCGTTGGTGGCTCCTGCCACAAAGCTGAGAACAAGCCCCAGCCGCAGATTGGCCTCAGGGCTTCTTTGCACATCGGTCCATCCGCGGATCAGAGGAAACATGTGCAGAGTGCTCGTGTGCAGGCGATTCAGTGGATCCGCATGCCAGGCTTGGCGCCGGGCCAGGGGTGCAGCACGTAAATGCCCGCATCGGTCTTGTCGTCGGCGTGGCTGGCGGCCAGCACCATGCCTTCGCTCACACCAAACTTCATCTTGCGCGGAGCCAGATTGGCCACCATCACGGTGAGTTGGCCGATCAGGTCTTCGGGTTTGTACATGCTGGCGATCCCGCTGAAAACGTTGCGCATGCGACCTTCGCCCACATCCAGCGTCAGGCGCAGCAGCTTGACCGAGCCTTCGACCGGTTCGCAGTTGACGATTTGGGCGATGCGCAAGTCGATTTTGGCGAAGTCGTCAATGGAAATGATGGGGGCGATCTCTTCGCCGCCGGGGATGAGTTTTTCTTCGACCACGGCAGGCGGCTCGAACAGGGCTTCGAGTTGCTCGGGCGTGACGCGTTGCATCAGGTGCTGGTAGGTGTGGATGGCGTGGCCCGCGCCCAGCAAGCTTTGCGCTTGGTCAAAGTTGAAAGGCGTCACGTTCAGAAAAGCCTCGACCTGTTCGGCCAATGCGGGCAGCACGGGCTTGAGCTGCAGCGTGAGCAGGCGGAAGGCTTCGATGCAGGCGGTGCAAACGTCGTGAAGGCGGGCGTCCTGGCCCTCTTTTTTGGCCAGGTCCCAAGGCTTGTTCTGGTCCACATAGCTGTTGACCTTGTCGGCCAGCAACATGACTTCGCGCAGGGCTTTGGCGTACTCACGTTCTTCGTAAAAAGCGGCAATGGTGGGCGTGGTGCTTTGCAGGGCGGCCAACAGTTCTTGGCCGTCGGCGCTGACTGTGCCCAGCTGGCCCCCAAAGCGCTTGGCGATGAAGCCGGCCGAGCGCGAGGCGATGTTGATGAACTTGCCAATCAGGTCGCTGTTGACGCGCGCCATGAAGTCTTCGGCGTTGAAGTCGATGTCCTCGTTTTTGCCCGACAGCTTGGCCGCCAGGTAGTAGCGCAACCACTCGGGGTTCATGCCCAGGCTCAGGTACTTGAGCGGGTCCAGGCCCGTGCCCCGGCTCTTGCTCATTTTTTCGCCGTTGTTCACCGTTAAAAAGCCGTGCACGTTGACCTTGTTGGGGGTCTTGCGGCCTGAAAAGTGCAGCATGGCGGGCCAAAACAGCGTGTGGAAGGTGACGATGTCCTTGCCAATGAAGTGGATCTGCTCCAGATTCGGTTGGGCCATGTAGGCGTTGTAGTCCTCGCCGCGTTTGTCCAGTAGGTTTTTCAGGGACGCCAGGTAGCCCACGGGCGCGTCCAGCCAGACATAAAAGTATTTGCCCGGTGCATCGGGAATTTCAATACCAAAGTAAGGCGCGTCGCGCGAAATGTCCCAGTCGCCCAGACCTTCGCTGGTGGTGCCGTCGGGGTTGGTGCGCACGCTGAACCATTCCTTGACCTTGTTGGCCACTTCGGGTTGCAGCTTGCCGTCTTGTGTCCATTGGCTGAGGAATTCCACACAGCGCGGATCGGACAGCTTGAAGAAAAAGTGCTCCGAGGTTTTAAGTTCCGGCTTGGCACCCGACAGGGCCGAGAAGGGGTTGATCAGGTCGGTGGGGGCGTAAACCGCACCGCAGACTTCGCAGTTGTCGCCGTACT
>CAJBLW010000068.1 GCA_903953985.1 uncultured Burkholderiales bacterium | reverse complement strand
CCAAACGCCCCCGTCCGAGCTGACCCTGGCTTTTGAGCCACTCAAGCCAGTCATCATCAAAGCCATCGGCTTTAGCACGCTGATCAGCTTGCTGGCCCTGGCCCCCACGGTCTACATGCTCGAGGTGTACGACCGCGTGGTCAACAGCCGAAGCAGCATGACTTTGGCCATGCTCACCCTCATGATCGTGCTGGCCTACGCGGTCATGGAGCTGTTGGAAAAGGTGCGTGGCTCTTTGATGCGCGCGGCGGGTGTGCAAATCGACGGTGCACTTTCCAAGCGCGTGTACGACGCCATGTTTCAGGGCTTTTTAAGGCGCCAAGTGGGCGGCTCTATGCAGGTGATGAACGATCTGAAAGTGGTCAGAGAGTTTTTGGCCAGCCCAGCCTTGATGGCTGTCTTTGAAGCGCCCGTTGCCTTGTTTGCGCTGGTACTTAATTTTGCAATCAGCCCCATCTTGGGTTGGGCCTCAGTAGCTGCTGGCCTTGCCATGGTGCTGGTCACTTGGATGAACGAGCGGGCGACTCGGGTGCCGCTGGGCGAGGCCAATAAATCTGCAGCTTCTGCGCAGCAGTTTGCCGAGGCGTCTCTCAGAAATGCCCAGGTGATGGAGTCAATGGGCATGTTAGATGCTGTTCACCATCGCTGGCAAAAACGCCAGCATGAGTTCTTGGCCTTTCAGGCCACTGCATCACATGGCGCTGGGCTTTGGACATCCATGTCTAAGTCTGTTCAACTGGTCACGGGCTCATTTTTGCTGGGGCTGGGTGCTTGGTTGCAAATGAACAACATGCTCAATGGTGGCGCAAGCATGATGATCATTGGTTCGGTCATTGGCGGGCGTATTCTTGCACCCATTTCGCAGTTGGTGGCCCAATGGAACGGTGTGGTGAATGCGCGAGGCGCGTGGGCCCGCTTGGACAACTTGCTGGCGCAAGTGCCTGCCAAGCCTGAGGCCATGACATTGCCTGCGCCCAAGGGGGCACTGACCGTTGAAGGTTTGGTGGCGGGTGCCCCAGGTCAACAAGCCGCCATTGTGCGCGGCGTGCAGTTTGCCTTAAACCCCGGTGAAGTTTTGGCGGTGGTGGGCCCTTCCGCTTCTGGCAAAACCACTTTGGCGCGCTTGTTGGTGGGCTTGTGGCCCTCGATGGGCGGCAAGGTGCGCTTGGATGGCGCTGACATTCACACGTGGGACAAAACCGAGTTGGGTCCTTACTTGGGCTATTTGCCGCAAGGTGTTGAGTTGCTGGAGGGCACCTTGGCAGAAAACATAGCGCGCTTTGGCGATGTCGACATGTCGCAGGTCGAGGCCGCTGCCCGTTTGGTGGGTGTGCACGAGCTCATAATGTCCTTGCCAGAGGGCTACAACAGCCCCGTGGGGCGCGACGGCGCCATGCTCTCGGGCGGCCAGCGCCAGCGCGTGGGCTTGGCGCGCGCCCTCTACGGCAAGCCCGTGTTTGTGGTGCTGGACGAACCCAATTCAAGTTTGGACGAAGCCGGCGATGCTGCCTTGGCCAATGCCATTGCCGCTTTGAAACAACTCGGCACCACCTTTGTGGTCATGACCCACCGCACCAGTGT
>CAJBLW010000067.1 GCA_903953985.1 uncultured Burkholderiales bacterium | reverse complement strand
GGGTTTGTCCAGCAGCACATGCACGATTTGGTTGGCCGGGGGCGGAGGGGAATGCACGCAAGCGCCAAAGTACGGCACCAACAAAAATTCTTTCACGCCGCCTGGCAAGTCTTCAAGCGGCACCAAATAGCCCGGCAGGCGCACGCTCTGGCCCAGGATCAGGGGGTTGATGGGCGCGTTGTCCCACATCTGGCGCATTTTTTTCAGCGCCTCGTCGGCCTTGGGGTCGTTGTCCTTCAGGCTGTCGAGGTTGAGCGCCTTGAGGTCTTTGTAAGGGTCCCAGCCCGCTGGAATCAGTTGCTCCCAGCCGATGGTGCGCGTGGCACCCGGCACGCTGGCACCGGGAGGTGAAGCATCGGCCGACAAGGCGGGCTGGGCCTGGGGCACGGTGTCTCGCACGGTTTCGCGAACGCTCTGCGCCTGCGCAGCCGAGTTGCACAGCGCCACCAACAACAGGGCCAGTGACCAAGATCTTGTGACTTGTTTCATCCCACACTTCCATTCCAGTTGTCGCTTCAACCCATTTTGCAGCAACCACTTGGGCTGCCAGCCCAGACCTCAAACACGTGGTGACAAGCCATCGGCCAAGGACAAGCGGTAAGCCCGCCACGCTGGCCCCAGACTGGCCAGTAATCCGGCCAGCAACACCGCGCCCGCCAATGACAGCTGCGAAGGCAAAGGCGCATCCATTTGCAAGCGAATGCCCAGCGACTGCTGCAGCCAAGGCGAGGCCAAGGCCATGCTCGCGTGGGCCAACAGCACACCCAGCAAGACGCCAGCGCAAGTGACCCAGGTGCCCTCCAGCGTGAGCAAGCCCAGTACATGGCGCGGCGCGGCGCCCACGGCGCGCAGCACCGCCAGTTCGCGGCGGCGCTCGTTCAGGCCCGCCAACACCACCGCCATGAGCGAGACCACACTCACCAAAGCCACCAAGGCCGAGACTGCCAGCAAGGCGTTTTCACCCAGGCCCAGCACCGACCACAGTTCGCCCAGCGCCACACCGGGCATCACGCCCATCAGCGCTTCTTCTTCGTAGAAATTCACAAAGCGCTGCACATTGAAGACTGCAGCCCGGCTTTTCAGGCCCACCAGGGCGGCCGTGACTTCTTCGGGCTCTAGGTTGAATTTACGCGCTTGGTCGGCCGGGATCTGCCCGCCCGGCATGGGGGTGCCCGCGACCCAGTCGAGGTGGATGGCTTCGAGGGCCTTGAGGCTCACTTGCACCGAACGGTCCACCGGGGTGCCCGTGGGTGCCAGAATGCCGACCACCTTGAAGGGCTTGTCGGCGTGCTCATCGGCTTGCTCCCCTTTGTGGTCATGGTCATGGTCGTGCAGCCCATGGCCCAGCGTGATACTTTGGCCCAAGCCATAGCCCATTTGGCGCGCCACTTCGGCCCCGATCACCGCCTCGTACAAACCATCGAGCGTGTCGGCAAACGCCGCGCCTTGCTGCAAGACCAGCGGCTGTTTGTCGCCATAGGCAAAGTGCTGAAAAAACGCGGGCGTGGTGCCCAGCACCGGAAAGCCGCGGTGCGAGTCCCCCAGACTCAGGGGAACGACCCACGACACTGAGCGGTGCTGCGCCAGCTTTTGCACGCTGTCCATGGACATGCTTTGAGGCACGCTGCCGATGTGGAACACCGTAAACAGCATCAGCTGCACCGGGCTGCTGCGTGCGCCCACAATCAAATCAACGCCGCTGACCGATTGCGAAAAACTTTGGCGGATGTCGTGGCGCAAACGCTCCAGCGTCCACAGCAAGGCGGTGGCCAGCGCCAGCGACACCACCACCCAGACCAAGGTGCTGCGCCGGTTCCAGGCACTTTGTCGGGCGATGTTCAGCAGGCTGTTCATGCGCTCACCCCTGCTTGTTGCAAGGCGGGCAAGGACCATTGCACCTCAAAGCGCACGGCTTGCTGCTCGTCGTGGCTCACGCACACCAAGGTGCTGCCCGCGTCACGTGCGGCATGCAGCAGCAAATCCATGAAGCCCTGACGCAAAGCCGCGTCAAGCGCCGAGGTGGGCTCGTCGGCCAAAATCAATTCAGGCTGACCCATCAGGGCACGGGCAGCGGCCACGCGCTGCTGCTGGCCCACCGACAAGGTGTCGGCCCGGCGGCTCCACAGGGCCTCGGGCAAATCCATGCGGTGCAACCAGCTTTGGGCCGCAGCCTCGGGGCCTCCGGCGGCTTGGCAGCGCTCGCGGCGCAGCTTGGAAAAACGGCAAGGCAGGGTCACGTTGTCCAGCACGCTCAGGTAAGGCAGCAAATTGAACTGCTGAAACATCACGCCCACATGGTCGGCCCGAAAGGCGTCGCGCTGGCCGGCCTTCAAAGTGGCCCAGTCTTGCCCCAACAAAGACACGCGCCCTTGGCGGGGAGACAAGACACCCGCCAGCAGACCGAGCAAAGTGCTTTTGCCGCAGCCGCTGGGTCCGTGCAAAAAAACAGTCTGGCCACGGTCCACCTGCAGGCGGCCCAGCCGCAGTGTGTCAGGCCCACCCTGGGTCCAGGCAAAGCGCAATGGCTCGATGTCGATCACACAGTTCTCCCTGTTGAGCGGGGCAATATACCCCGTCAATCGGGCACGACGGTCTTTCTCCGGCTTTCCCTGCGGGCAATCCAGACGGTGGCACCCAGGATGACCAGGGCCCCGACCCAGGTCCACTGGCTGGGCAGATCGCCAAACACCAGCCAGCCCAGAATCGAGGCCCAGACCAGATCCAGAAAGCGCAACGACTGGGTGGCCGAAATGTCGGCCAGCGTGAAGGCTCGCGTCAGGCAATAGTGGGCCAGCGTGCCCAACACGCCCGTGGCGGCAAAGCCGATCCACTGCATCAAGGTGGGCGCTTGCCAGTTGGGCAGCGCCATCGGCAAGCTCAAAATCGTGACCGTCAGGGCTTGCCACAGCACAATCACGCCCGCTTTCTCGTAACGGGTCAAGGCTTTGGTGATGAGGAAGGATGCCGCAAACACGGGCGACGCGGCCAGCATGACGAGGTTGAACCAGCCGCCCTCACCCGTTATCTTGGGCAAGACCACCACCAGCATGCCCGCAAAACCAATGATGGCGGCGATCCAGCGGTCCCGGCGCATCGGCTCGCCCAAAAACCAAGCGGCGCCGATCATGATGAAAATCGGACCGGTAAAGCCAATCGCGGTTGTGTCGGCCAGCGGAATCTTGGGCAAGGCCGTAAACCACAATACCAGCCCCAGCGTGTGCACCCCACCGCGCCAGAACTGGCCCACCATGTTCACCGGCATATAAGTCCGCCAGCCACCACGCCAAACCCAAGGCAAGATGAACAACAAGCCAAACAAGTAACGCAAGAACTGCGTTTGGTAAACGTCCAGGTGCAACGTCAGCGCACGCGCGATGGTGTTGAGGAAAGAAAACAGCAGCCCACCCAACACCATCCAGACCATGCCCCGAACGGCCGCTGGCCAGGCATCAAAGGCCCGCCTGCTGCGGTGCTGCGCAAGCGACCACTGGCGGGATGGGGACCAAGGCTTGCGCGGTTTCATACCGCGGCTCTTTTGTAGGGGTGAATCACCCGGTCATCTTAGGGGCAATGCGCATCCTCGCCGGTCGCTTGCGTTACCAGCACAGACCTGCTCCCCCATTCAGGTCGGCGGCAGGGGTGGCAAGGACCTGGCTGCCGGGTTGGGGACCGGAGCGGCTGGCGCTGTGGGCGCCAAAGCCGGCGGCGGTGCCGTTGGGGTCGCCTGGGCTGGTACAGCAGCAGGCGCCACTGCCGCGGTTGCTGCGGGTGCTGCTTGCACTGCTGGAGCCGCTGCAGGCGGCACGGAACCCGGTGCCGCAGGCGCAGCCGGACTGGCGGGTTGGGGCGTTTCTTGCGGCTTGGCATCGGGCGCTGGCACGCCCTTGATCTTGTCGATCTGCTTGAAGACCCAATTTTTCTCTTGCGCGGCCAGCGCTTTTTCTTCGGCAATTTGCACCTTCAAGGCAGCGATCTTGTCTTGCAACGCACGTTGCTCAGCCGCCTTGGCCTCTTGGGCTTGTTGCTCGGCCTTCAGCCGGGCGTCTTTGATGATCTGCAATTTGGCCGCATCTTCAGCGGCCTCTCGGGCAACGCGGTCTTTTTCCTGCTGGATGCGCGAGGTTCTGACCGATGCGATCTCACGCACCCCGGAACTCCAGGGCAAATTTTGTAATTGCATTTGGATGGCCGCTTCGCGCGAAATCGTCTTCACCTTGCCGTTCTCGCTGACCGAGAAAAAGCCTTCACACCGGGTTTTGACGCCCGCCACAGTGCAGGCATGGCTTTGCGGGCTCTGCGTGCCCCAGGCTTTGGGCCGAGCCAAAAAAGCCTCGCATTGGTCAAAAGCCCGGTTAATTCTGGCGTCCTCACCACTGGGCTGCGGATCATTGAAGTCAAACCACTCAGGCCGCACCCGGTCCAACTCGAACGCGGTACGCACGCACTCGGCCTTGGCAGGCGCCAATTGCGCCTGCATGCCGGCCCACACGGCCCGGGTCAAGGCGTTGCTGCTGACCACCTTGAAGCGGGTTTCGCCTTGCGTGGGGCAGCCATTGACCACCTGGTCATTGATGCGACGGGCTTGGCCTTGCCAACGCACCGTGACGGACTCTTCATTCAGGGGTGTGATGGCCATGGCCGTGTCAAAAAATGGGGCTTGCACCACACGTTCCACATCGGCCTGACCGGGCACGCTGATGCGCAAATTGCAGCGGGTCTCGCCATTGACCACCCGCGCAGCCACTGGCACGGTCTGGGTCTGTCCGGCCTGCAGCACGTACTGGCCCGCCCATGCCGAAGGCACAGCACACAGCCACAGCAAACCAACCCAGCCAACACGTGTTCTCATTGCGCGCCCGTCCACAGAAAAAAGACATTCCACAGACTGTATCGGTCGCAAAGCGCCCAACTTGATAGCACGGCGCACAGGCATGAAAGGGCAGCATGGGCACGGGCGCAGGCCCGGTGCAGGTGCGCCTGCGGTTCAGCGCCCGGTAAAGACCGGCGTGCGGCGCTGGGCAAAGGCCGCCCGGCCTTCGGCAAAGTCGGCACTTTGGCTGGCGCGCTCTGCGCGCTCTCGCATGCGGGTCACGTCCCCCAGTCCGGCCTCAATTTCCCGGATCGATTGCTTGGTGTCTTGCAAGGCCAGGGGGGGCCAGCGCCAAAAGGTCGCGCACCAAGGCCTGCTGGGTGGCTGCCCAGTCGCCAGGGCCAACCAGGGCCTCGAACAGGCCCAAGGCATCGAGTTGCCGGTCGGTAAAAGGCCGCGCCGTCAAAAAAGCCCTTTTGGTGGCGGCCAGACCGAAACGGCTGACATAACGCTGCAAGCCGCTGGGGTAATAGTGCAAACCCAACGCGGTGGCAGGCATGCGCCACTCGATGCCTTGCAATCCAATGCGCAGGTCGCAAGCCAACACCACATCGGTCGCGCCGCCGTACACGCTGCCGTTCAACCCGCAAAGGGTCACGGGACGCATGGCTGCCAGGGCATCGGGAATTTCTTCAAACAGGGGCGCACCATGCCCGGACTCGTCAAAGCCGCCGATGTCGAAGCCCGCGCAAAACACCGGCCGGGGCTGCCCTGCCGTGTTGGCCGTCAGCACCATCACGCGCACCTCGGGGTCGAGGTTCACAGCCTCAAAGTGCGCCAACAAAGCCCTGAGGTCACCGTTTTCCAGTCGATTGCGCTGGGCCGGGCGGTTCAGGGTGATGGTGGCCACACCGCCTTCGATGTGAAGGACAGGGGCAGAGGGAAAAGCGGGCAATTCAGTCATGTGGCAAAAGAGTTTGAAAAATAAAGCCGTACCCGCTGCGCAAGTCCGGCGACGCAGGGTAATTTAACAAATCAATGGTCCCACCCATACACCGCCATGGTGGTCTCCCCGGCTTGCAGACGTTGGCAGATGTCGGATTCTTCCTGTTCGCGGCGCACGCCAGCGGCCACCACTTCAGCCGCTTTGGCTTGCGGGATCACCACCACGCCATCACCGTCACCCACCACCAGATCACCCGCGTGCACGGTGATCTCACCAATCATCACCGGGTGGTTGATCCAGCCGGTGGCCCCAAAATCTTTGCCCGTGCCGCGGATGCACAGGCCGCGCGAGAACACCGGAAAGCCCATCTGCGCAATCAGCGCGCCGTCGCGCACGCAAGCGTCGATCACCAAACCGGCCAAGCCCCGGGTCTGCGCCATGGTGCCCATGATCTCGCCCCAGTAACCGTGTTCGTAAGCGCCGTTGGCAAACACCACCATCACATCACCCGGCTGCGAAATCGCCAGCGCCCGGTGCAGCCAGAGGTTGTCGCCGCCAGGCGAATGCACGGTGAGCGCCTGTCCGCAGGTCTTGAACGCGCCAGAGACCGGCTTGATGGCCGAGGGCAGTGCGCCGATTTTTTTGCCCGCCTCATGCAAAGTGGCCGTGGGCAAGGTGCGCGCCTGTGCGATCAGCTCAGCGCTCAGGCGCGGCACGTCGGTGCGGGTGGTCAGCGCCGGGTTGACTTTGTTCATTTCTCGCTCCGGGTTTGCAGCTGGTGGTATTTGAACTGTTGGCGCGCTTCATCGAGGCGCATGCCGCTGCGTGCGGCGGCGCGGATCTGGTTTTCTGCCGCTTCGATCTCTTCGGCCACTTTGAGCACTTCGTCTTCATGTTCTTTGGGGATCACCACCACACCGTCGGTGTCGCCCTTGAGGATGTCGCCGGGGGCCACGCGGGCCTCACCGATGTTGACCGGAATGCCGGTGGCTTCGACCTGCACACGGTCTTTGCCGGTGCGCATCCAGCTGTCTTTGGAAAAAATCGGATAACCCAGCGACAGGCACAGGTGCGTGTCGCGGTTGATGCCGTTGATCACAGTGCCTGCGATGCCCCGGCGGTGCGCGATCTCGGTCAGGATGTCACCCCAAACGGTGCAGTCGTCGCGGCCGTTGTTGTCCAGCACGATCACGCTGCCCGGGGCCACATCGTCGATGTAGTCACCCACCGTGCCGCAGGGCTTGCCGGCCGGGCCGTATTTGAGCGTCCAGGCTCGCCCGGCCATGCGAAAGTCGGTGTCACGCGGCTTGATCTTGTAGCACTGGCCGATGATGCCCAGTTTGTCCAGCGCATCCGACAAGGT
The DNA here is from genome assembly GCA_903953985.1 of uncultured Burkholderiales bacterium. Classification (GTDB taxonomy): domain Bacteria; phylum Pseudomonadota; class Gammaproteobacteria; order Burkholderiales; family Burkholderiaceae_C; genus Limnohabitans_A. The sequence continues at coordinate 758 of CAJBLW010000067.1, read as the reverse complement.
GGCGGTGTCGAGTTTCGCAGCGCGGTCGACGTTGTTGTCTTGTGTCGTCATGTTCAGTTCTCCAGCATGTGTTCGTAATTGCCCCCCATGACCTCGCCAATGGGGATGCCCGACAAAATGGCTTTGGCCATGGCCGCTTCTTTGGCCACGATCATCTCGGCGGCTTGCAGCACGCGCTCGATGTTCTCGGGTGAAATGAAGATCACCGCGCTGCGGTCGGCCAGCACGTAGTCGCCAGGGTTCACCACCACCTCGCCGCCCACCGCAGCGCCAATGGTCACCGGCACCTGCGTGCCCAGCTCCACCACCCGGGTGCGGGCGGTGCGCGAGGTCAGGCTGCGGCTGTAAATCGGAAACTCGTAGGCGATGGCTTCGTCCACATCGCGCAGCGGGCCGTCGGCCACTACACCTGCCACGCCGCGCACCTTGGCACCCAGCGTGAGCAGACCGCCCCAGCAACCGGCTTCCACGCCCGAGCGCTGCTCGACCACGATCACGTTGTCGGCACCCGAGGCTTCGATGGCGGTGCAGCCCAGGTGCTTGGGTGGGCCGGGCGGCGCAGTGCCAGGGCCCACCTTCATGGTCACGGCGCGGCCCGCGATGCGGCTGACCCCACCGGGGGCGCTGCTGCGCTGGGGCAAACCGGTCACCACACCGCTCAGTTGCAGTTTGTCGAGGGCGTCAGAGACGGCGCACACATCCAGGCGGCGCAGGCGTTGAACTTGAGAATCGGTCATGTCAGCAGCTTCCTGATCAGG
>CAJBLW010000066.1 GCA_903953985.1 uncultured Burkholderiales bacterium | reverse complement strand
GGTTTGGTAGCACTCGACCTGCGCGCCCAGTTCAAGGCCCAAGGCGGTCAATTGGGTGTTGATTTCGTCCAGCGTGGTCGTGCCGTATTGGGTCGGATCGCGTTTGCCGAACATGTTCAGGTTGATGCCGTGCAGGACAAGGATGTTCATGGTGGAGGCTCTATTGCTCTAAGGATCGTGGGAATTGGGGCCAAGATCTGCGATTGTCGGTGATATGCGGCAAGATCATGCATTCTGCCCCCCTGAATGGCACGCATTCTCCGAAAGTTGACCATGACCCCTTTGAAGATTGATTTTGTTTCCGACATCGCCTGCCCATGGTGCGCCGTGGGTTTGGGCGGGCTGGAGCAAGCGCTGCAGCGCTTGCAAGGGGAGGTGCAGGCCGATCTGCATTTTCAGCCTTTCGAGTTGAACCCGCACATGCCCCCGGGTGGCCAGGACTTGGGGGAACATTTGACCGAAAAATACGGCTCCACCCCTGAGCAACAAGCCCAGATTCGCAAGACGATCACCGAACGCGGGGCCGAGGTGGGCTTCGTCTTCAACCCCAACGGGCGCGGCCGGGTTTACAACACCTTTGACGCGCACCGCTTGCTTCACTGGGCCGAAGGGCAAGGCGACGGGGCACAACACGCCCTGAAAAAAGCCTTGCTGCAGGCCTACCAAGGCCGCGCTGAGTGCGTCGAAGACCCGCAGGTTTTGTTGGCCAGCGTGGCCGCCGCAGGCTTGGACGTATCGGCTGCCAACGCGGTGTTGCAAAGCGATGCTCACACCGCCGAAGTGCGCGAACGCCAGCAGTTCTACACCCAAGCGGGCATCCGTTCGGTGCCGGCCGTGATCATCAACGACAAACACTTGATCTCGGGCGGTCAGCCGGTGGAGGTCTTCGAGCAAGCACTGCGCCGCATTGCATCGGGCGAAGTCGCCTGATGCACTGAGACCCTGTTGTGCCTGATGGGGTGGCGACGTGGCGGCCCCTGACGGGGTTCACGGCGCTTTTGTTCAACTGCCATATGAGGTGGGCGATATGAAACTGGATTCAAAGGCGGTCTCGGGTCCGCTGCCCAGGCGCAAGGTGCTGGCACGTTTGGGCGCTGCCGTGGCGGCACCTCTGATGACCGGATGGTTCGCTCTCGCCCAAGCGCAGCCTGAGCGCCGTGCGTCCATGGCCGATCTGGTGAGCCTTTGGCGCCAAAGCGGCGGCGTGCTGCTGATTCGCCATGCGGCCACCGAGTCGGGGCTGGGCGATCCGCCGGGTTTTGTGATCGGCCAGTGCCGCACGCAGCGCAACCTGAACGAGGCGGGCAGGCAAGCCTCGCGGGCCTTGGGGGCGTGGTTGCAAGCGCAGAACTTCAAGCCCGACGGGGTGCGCAGCAGCCAGTGGTGCCGCTGTCAGGACACGGCTCGGCTGGCCTTTGGCGCATTCGAGGACTGGTCCGCGCTCAACAGCACTTTTGCCGGGCAGGGCGATCAGGCCGCACAGCAACTGGCTTTGCGCGAGCGATTGCAGGCCCTGCCTGCCGGGCGCACAGAGGTCTGGGTCACGCACCAGGTCAACATGACCGGTTTGACCGGGGCCTATCCTGGACTGGGTGAAGGCTTTTTGGTGGACCGCCAAGGCCGTCTGCTGGCTCGAGGGGAATTGGCTGCATGAGCACACTGCCACGCTTGACGGTTTATTTTGATGGCTCTTGCCCGATGTGCCGTCGCGAAATCGCCATCTACCGCCGCTTGCCTCAGGCGGCCAGCGTGGACTGGATGGATGTGAGCACCGGTGCCGATTTGGGGTCGCTGAGCTGCGCGCAGGCCATGGCCCGGTTTCATGTGCGTGACAGTCAAGGGCGCTTGTTCAGCGGTGCGGCGGCGTTTTCGCAGATGTGGCGGCTGTTTCCGGGCTGGCGTTGGCTGGGATGGTTATCGGCCTGGCCACCGATGTCGTGGTTGTTTGAAGGGGCTTACCGTTTATTTTTGCCGATGCGCCCACGCTTGCAAAAGTGGGTGCGGC
>CAJBLW010000065.1 GCA_903953985.1 uncultured Burkholderiales bacterium | reverse complement strand
CGATCTCTGAGGTGGCCGCTCAGGGTAAGCACGCATGCGCAAACCAGGCCTAGAGACTATCTTTTAACCACCAGGAGACCACCATGAAATTGAACCGAAGACTTCTTATCCTCGCCACCACCGGCATACTGGCCAGCGGGGTACAAGCCCAAACCACCCAAGGGGTGAGCGACAACGAAATCGTGATCGGCACCCACATCGACTTGTCGGGCCCAGCCGCCCCCGGCATGCCCATGCTGCGCAACGGCATGCAGCTGCGCGTTGACGAACTCAACGCCGCAGGTGGAGTACACGGGCGCAAGATCAAACTCATTGTGGAAGACAATGGCAGCCAGCCCCAACTGGCAGTGCGGGCCGTGCAAAAGCTGATCAAGAGCGACAACGTCTTTGCCATCGTCAACCCCTTTGGCTCCGGGCCCAATGCAGCCACCGTCAAACTCGCCAACGACGCAGGCGTCATGGTCTTTGCCCCATGGGGTGCATCGGGCATCATCCAAAAAGTCAGTGGCAACAGCCCTTTGCTGTTCACCACCGTGATGAACTACGACACCACCACCGCCTCGGCGTTGACCTGGGCCGTGAACAACTGGAAAACCCAAAAAATCGGCGTCATCTACCAGGAAGGCCCCTTTGGTGATCTGGTCCGAGGTGGCATCACCCAGGCCCTCAAGGGTGGCGGTTTCACTGTGGCGGCCGAAGCGGCCTACAAAGTGGGTGACATCGATTTTTCATCCCAAGTGGCCAAGATGAAAGCCGCCAACGTCGACCTGATCGTGGCGGGCACCGTGGTGCGTGAAACCCTGGGCGTCATGAGCGAAGTGAAAAAGCTCAACTGGTCGCAGGTCAAGGTCTTGACCACCATTCCAGGCCGCTCCAGCATCGTCGCCCGATTGGGCAAGGACAGTGTGGAAGGCCTGTATGGCATCGGTGGCTGGAAACTCCACGAAGCCGACAGCAGCGATCCGGTGGCCAAGAAATTCATGGCCGACTTCAAAGCCAAGTTCAACATGGACGCCGATGAGAACGCAGCCAATGCGTACTCCTACACCTCGTGGTTCATTGCGGGCTTGCAAGCAGCCGGGCGCAATCTGACCTCGGCAGGTATGGCCAAGGCCATGCCCGCTGTGGCCCATCAGGACTTCACCACCTTCACGCGCCAAAGCTTCACCAACAACCACGTCGGGCCGGAGATGGTCTCCATTGACCAGATCAAAGGCGGTAAGTGGGTACAAGTGGCTGCGCCCGGCAGCAAATGATGGCTTCAACAAGGGCCGCTCTCGGGCGTGCCCCTTGCTGATCAGGCTACAATCTGGCCCCAAGGAAGCGTGGCAGAGTGGTCGATTGCACCGGTCTTGAAAACCGGCGACTTGAAAAGGTCCGTGAGTTCTAAACTCACCGCTTCCGCCACCTATCACGCAAAACGCCCCTCTCGGGGCGTTTTGCATTTCTGGTACACCTTAGTCCTTACCCACCAGCATCGCCTCCACCAACTCCTGCACCGCCAGCGCTTCTTCGGCCGTGGCCAGTTTGTGGGGCTGGCCGCGCAACCACAAGTCCACTTCGCTCAGTTGACGCTGCAAGGCGCTGGTGCGCGGGTCTTCGGTGGACCAATCCACGGCCTCCACCCAAGGGCCGCCACCTGAGCGCCACAGTTGAAAGAATTCACGAAACTGGTGGTTCATGCGGCTGCCCCGCACCGTCACTTCTTGCCGATCGGGCTGTTGACCGCCGGTGGTGGCCATGACCGTGACCGGCCTCCCATCGGCCGTGGTCAAGCGGGCCAGCATGTCCAACTCGCACAAGGTGGGATCTTGAGGGTAACGGGGAGACGCGTGCTGCAGGGTCAGCGGCCCCAAAAAGCGACCGGCCAAAAACAGGAAATGCGAGATCACTTCACGGGTATAGCCCCCTTCATCGCGCAGGCGCAGCCAGTCGGCGTCCTTTTGCCAGGCGCGGGGCCAAGCCGGATACTGGACCACGATGTCGATGCCCAGCAGTTCTCCGGTTTCCCCCGCAGCGATGGCGCGGCTCAGCTCGTCAAAGCCCCGCGACGCTGCTTGGGTGAAGTTGACCACGCCCGGGAAACGGGCCTGGCGCAGTTGGGCAACCAAATCTCGGCTTTCGGCGTTGTCTGTGCCCAGGGGTTTTTCCATGAACACGCCCTGCCCGGCTG
>CAJBLW010000064.1 GCA_903953985.1 uncultured Burkholderiales bacterium | reverse complement strand
TCAACGACTTCCTGAACAAGGATGGCTTGTACTGGGGTGTGAACCTGTACGCCTGGCACCAGGGGCGAAACCTGGGTGACATGCGCATCTGGCGCGACAAGCGCAGGGACAACTTCACATCCGACGAGATGCGCTTGCTCGACATGTTGCAGCCGGCTTTTGTCACCGCATTGGCCAGAGCACAACGGCCGACCCAAGGGCATGAAGTGCAACTCAATACCCTGTCTCAGCGCTTAACGCCTCGTGAGCAAGACACCGCACGCTTGGTGCTGCTGGGCATGCCCGACAAGGAAATCGCCCGGGCTTTGAGCATTTCAAGCACCACGGTGCGCACGCACCTGGAAAACGCTTTCCGCAAAGTGGGCGTGAGCAACCGCGCAGCACTGGTTCACAAGTTGAGGGCCTGATGAGGGCATCACCCTCCGCAATCTTGAGGATGGTGGCCAACCGGGGGTCTGCCTAGCATGAAGAGAGCGCCCATCCGGGCGTTTCAACATTCAAGGAGACCCGTATGACCCCCAATGCATCACGGCGAAATTTTTTCAAAACCACGGGCGCTGTATCAGCGGCTACCGTTTTCGGTGGTGTTGGCGTAGGTTTGACGGCTTGCGGTGGCGACTCCTCTTCCACCCCTGAAGACCCCTTGCTGGCCTTGACCGCCACCCAAGTGGTGGCCAACATCAAAAACGGCACGCTCAAGGCCGAGACCTACATGGCGGCCATGATCGCCCGCGCCAAAGCAGCCAGTGGCCTGAACGGCATGATCTTTTTGAACGAGGCTGAAGCATTGAAAGCAGCCAAAGCCGTTGATGCAGCCAAAGCCGCCGGCACCCCATTAGGAGCTTTGGCCGGCTTGCCGATTGTGGTCAAAGACAACATCAACACCAAGGACATGAAGACCACGGGTGGCACGTCATCGCTGCGCAATTTCCAGCCCACAAGCAACGCGCCCTCGGTGCAAAAACTGCTGGATGCTGGCGCCATCATTTTGGGCAAATCCAATTTGCACGAGTGGGCCTTTGGCATCACCACCACCAACTTCACGCTGGGCACCGACCAATCAGGCCTTGCAACACGTGCCGGCAAGAACCCCTATGACACGAGCCGGATTCCTGGTGGCTCATCAGGTGGTACAGCCATCGCGGTGGCTGCTCGCTTCGGGCCAGCAGGTCTGGGCACTGACACGGGTGGTTCCACCCGCGTACCGGCTTCGTTTTGCGGCATTGCAGGCTTTCGCCCTTCGGTGGGAGATGGTGGCACGGACCGCCGCTACCGCGACACCGCCAATGATGCGCTGCCCATCAGCACCACACGAGACACGGTGGGCCCCATGGCTCGAACAGTCGCAGACATTGCCCTGCTCGATGCGGTCATCACGGGTGGCACTGTGCCTACGGCCAAAGCGCTCAAAGGTCTGAAAATCGGCATTCCCGCCGCCTTCTGGACGGGTCTGGACGACAGCGTGAAGCCAGTAGCGGAAGCGGCCAAGAAAAAGCTGGCAGATGCGGGTGTGGTCTTTGTGGAGGCTGATCTGACCGGCATCATGGCGCTCAATGACTCGGTGTCTTTCCCAATTGCGCTGCACGAACCCGTCACAGCCATTCCGGCCTACTTGAATGCCAACAACGCGCCCGTTCGTACCGTTGCAGCTGTGATCGCCGGATTGGCCAGCCCTGACGTCCAAGGTGCTTTTGGTGCGATTGCGGGCGATGTGTTTGGTCCCGCCCCCGGCAATGGCGCTTATGACGCCGCCATGGTTGCCGTTACGGGTGGACGGGCACAACTGCAAAAACTTTATAAAGACTACTTTTCGGCACAAGGCGTGGAGTGCGTTTTGTTCCCCACCACCTTGCTGGCCGCACCCAAGATCGACGCCGCCAAAGGCTCCGACAAACTCAGCTACACCGTCGGTGGTGTTGAGCAAAAGGATAAAGACACCTTTGGCACCTGCATCCGAAACACCGACCCTTGCACCAACGCCGGCCTTCCCAGTCTGTCGATCCCTGCAGGTCTGACGTCAGGCGGCTTGCCAGTGGGCATGGAGATTGACGGTCCCTTGGGCTCAGACGCCAACTTGTTGGCGATCGGCATGGCCATTGAAGCGGTGTGGGGTTCGCTCAAAGCACCAGCGATCTGACAGATGACCGGCCTTGTGCCGGTTTGAAAGAAATAAAAGGCCAGGTGAGAAACCTCACCTGGCCTTTTTTGAAGCGCGTACTCAATCGGCCGTGAAACCCGAGGCTTTAACCACCGGTGCCCAACGCGCGGTTTCAGTGCTGATCAATGCTTGCAGGTCTTGCGGGCTGCCGCCACCGATTTCCAGCCCCATTTTGGTGAAGCGCTCCTTGAGCGCCGGATTTTTCAAAGCCCGGTTCACCGCGGCGTTCAAAGTGGTGATCTGCGTGACATCTGTGCCGCCCGGTGCGAACAGGGCAAACCAGCCCACGCCCACCAGATCCCTGAAACCCGACTCACGTAAGGTGGGCACATCTGGGAACAGCGCGTTTCGGCTTGGGCCTGAGGTGGCCAGGATGCGGCTTTTGCCTGCACGGTGCATCTCGCCTTGGTCCACCAAGGTGTCAATGCCCAAGGTCACTTGATCGCCAATGAGCGCGGTCATCAATTGCGCGCCGCCGTTGTAGGGCACATGGGTCATGTCGAGCCCCGTTTTTTGCCCGATCATGACCCCAAAGAAATGCGGCAAACTGCCTGGCGCGGGAGAGCCAAAAGAGCCGCTTTGGGGGTTCTTTTTCACCACGGGCACCAAGTCCGCAATGCTGCGAATCGGGCTGTCGGCCTTGACCGACACCCCAAACTGAAAGTCGGCAATGTGCGCCACGGGCGCGAGGTCTTTTTGCACGTCGTAATTGAGCTTCTTGTACACCAGCGGTGCCAACACCGGCACCACAATGGGGGCCAGCATCACCGTCGCCCCGTTGGGCGCAGCATTCTTCAAGGCTTCAGCGGCGATGCGGCCACCCGCCCCCACGCGGTTTTCAACCACCACAGGGCGGCCCAATTCGTCTTTCAGACGTTCGGCCAACAGGCGCGCGGCCAGATCGGCCGAGCCGCCAGCCCCAAAACCCACCAGCACTTTGAGCGGCAAGGGGTCGTTGGCATGCACCAGTCCAGACACCAGCAGCAGCACGCTGCTCAACCAAAATTTCTTGTTCATCACGGTTCCTTGAAGTTCAAAAGGTGAAAACGCAGGCGATGACTGTAGGATTTTTGGCCGACCAGCAACACCCTCAAGATTGACGGGTGTCGCAGCGCCTGTGAGCGCCACAGCGGGTTATCACTCTTGACGCTGAGCGCCTGTTTGTTAACTTGAAGCTTTCATGAAAAGCCAAGCCAACTCGCCATGTACCTGAGCACCCAACAATCTCGACGTCTGGCGGAGCTGTGTGCGGTGATGGCCTCGGATGCGACCAAAGCGCAGTTGCTCCAGAGTCTGGCGCAACCCTTGGCGCAGTTCATGCAGGCCGACCATTTGGTGTCTCGTCAGTGGGATGCGGGTCAAAAAAAATACGCTATTTGTGCGTCCTACAACGTCAAGCCTTCCCGAATTCGGGCGTATGAAGAGCACTTCCAATTTTGCGATCCCATCACGCCACGCCTGCGCCTGTTGCGCCAACCGGCCCGGGTCAGCGATGTGTGTTCGGTGCAGGAACTCGAGCAGTCC
>CAJBLW010000063.1 GCA_903953985.1 uncultured Burkholderiales bacterium | reverse complement strand
CCCGCCGAGCACCTTGATGCACAGCACGGACTTGGCGCCGGTGTTGTCGGCCACATCCAACCGAGATTCTGTCTGGATCATTTCTTTGTTCCCAACTTGTATTCCTTGCAAGCAAGCCGAAAAGCCAACCTGCAGGAATCAGTCTTGGACCCGTCATACACTCAGCAAACCACTTGCTGAGCTTCTGTTTGGGCAGATAACCACGCCTTTTGCAAGGCGAAGCCCACGATTATGCCAGAAAAAATGTCGCATGCAACAGGTTTTAGAAATTTTCCTGCTTGAATGCCCGCGCTTTGGCCTTGAACTGCCAAGTTGGGCCTTGTCGCTCCCCCTTATGCATCAGCTATGAGCCCACGACCTTGAGCGAGCCACGGCTTCTCGCCAACGCTGTGCATGGGCCATTCTTTGGTATTCCTCCCATTGCGGCAAGAAACGCCGCTCTTCTTGCCATTGAGCCGACAATTCGTCTGCACCGGACCAATAGGCTGTGGCCAGCCCTGCCAGGTAGGCTGCCCCAAGCGCTGTGGTTTCACTGATTTGACTGCGCACGACCGGCACGCCCAGCACATTCGCCTGGATTTGCATCAGTAAATTGTTTTTGCTGGCTCCTCCGTCCACCCTCAGCTCGCTCAGCGCCAATCCGCTGTCAGCACTCATGGCACGAAATACATCGGCCGTCTGCAAGGCAATGGCCTCCAAAGCGGCCCTGGCGATGTGGGCCCGGCCCGTCCCACGAGTCATGCCGACCAAGGCGCCTCGGGCCTGGCCATCCCAGTCGGGCGCCCCCAATCCGACAAAAGCAGGCACCAAAAAAACATCTCCCGTGTCAGGCACGCTGGCGGCCAAGGCCTCCACCTGTGCCGCGCTTTCGATGATCTGCAATCCGTCTCGCAACCACTGAACCGTGGCCCCTGCCATAAACACTGAACCTTCTAAAGCGTAGGCCAAGGGCCGTATCGCAGTGCCTGGCCCTTGCCAGGCTACGGTGCTGAGCAATTGGTGTTGACTGACTACAGGCTGATCGCCCGTGTTCATCAGCATGAAGCAGCCCGTGCCATAAGTATTTTTGGCCATGCCGGGCGCAAAACAGGCTTGACCGAAGAGCGCCGCCTGCTGGTCTCCCGCCCAGCCCGCAATGGGCACACTGGCCCCCAACCATTGGGGATCGGTCAAGGCCACCTGGCCGCATGAGGGCAATATCTGTGGCAAAACAGCGTATGGAATGTTCAACAGCGCCAGCATGTCTTCGTCCCAGGTGCCGGATTTCAGGTTGAAAAGCAATGTACGAGAGGCATTGCTGGGCTCAGTGGCGTGCACCCGCCCGCCCGTCAACTGCCACAGCAGCCAGCTGTCCACGGTGCCAAAGGCCAACTCGCCCCGCTCGGCCCGCAACCGGGCCCCCGGAACATGGTCCAGCAACCACGCCAGCTTGGTGCCCGAAAAATAAGCATCCAATACCAAGCCGGTTTTGGCTGCTATAACCGGGGCGTGACCTGCCGTGCGCAGGGCCTCGCAAAACCCGGTGGTGCGCCGGTCCTGCCAGACGATGGCCGGGGCCACTGGCTCACCCGTTTGGCGATCCCACAGCACGGTGGTTTCACGCTGGTTGGCGATGCCCAAGGCACGCACCTGACGGGCTGTGATCCCCGCATGCATCAGCACCTCGCGCAGGACAGCCAATTGGGTTTGCCAAATCTCTTTGGCATCGTGCTCAACCCACCCCAATTGCGGGAAATATTGGGTGAATTCGCGCTGTGCCATGGCCACCACCCGGCCACCATGGTCAAACACCACCGCCCGTGAACTGGTGGTGCCTTGGTCAATTGAAAGCATGTAATCCATGCGCACAAGATTAGCGCAAAGCCGCTCGGACAAACAGCGACAATTCCCCGATTGACCTTTCAACCAAGACACCTGAGAGACTGACACCATGACTTCTTTTGCGCAACACATGGCCTTTATCGGCGGCGGCAACATGGCCAGTGCCATCATCGGTGGCCTGATCCGCCAAGGCATGAGACCCGATCAGTTCACCGTGGTTGAGCCCTTTGCCGAAGCCGCCGACAAACTGCACAAGGACTTTGGCATCACCGCACTGCCCGCCGCAGGCCCTGCCTTGGCCCGTGCGGACTTGGTGGTCTGGGCGGTCAAGCCGCAAATCTTCAGCGAAGCCGCCGCTCCTGTCATGCCGCACACACGAGGTGCGCTTCACCTGTCGGTGGCGGCGGGCATCCGCACCGACAGCATTTCCCGCTGGGTCGGCACAGATCGGGTGGTGCGCTGCATGCCCAACACCCCCGCACTGGTGGGCCAGGGCATCACGGGCTTGTTTGCCTGCCCATCGGTCACCACGACCGACCAGCAACTGGTGGCGCAAGTCATTGGCACGACCGGGCAATACCTGTGGGTGCAGCAGGAGTCTTTGCTGGACGCTGTGACCGCCTTGTCGGGCTCCGGCCCTGCCTATGTGTTTTTCTTCCTTGAAGCCATGACCGAAGCGGGCATGGGCATGGGCCTGAGCGCTGCGCAAGCCTACCAATTGGCGGTGGCTACGTTTTCAGGTGCGTCTTCCCTGGCTGCGGCGTCCAACGAATCGCCCGAAGTGCTTCGCCAGCGGGTCACCTCCAAAGGTGGCACGACCTATGCGGCCCTCACCGCGATGGAAACAGCCGGCATCAAGCCAGCTTTTGTGAGAGCCATGCAGGCGGCTGAGCACCGCGCCCGCGAGTTGGGTGATGAATTTGGCAAGGCCTGAACGTGGGTCAACAACCCCAGCCAGTGGCGCTGGACATCAGGTGTAAGACAAGACAAGGCCCGCAAACACGCTGAAGCCCACCCAGTGGTTCAACCGGAAGGCCTTGAAGCAGCCCTCGCGGCTGCGGTCCCTGATCAGCCAGACATGCCACATCGCCTGCGCGGCCGCACCTGCCAAACCCGCCCAAAGCCAAGCGCCGCGTTCGGACGCGTCCAACAACAGCGCCCACAAGGCCAAAAAGGCCGCATAAAACCCCGCTATGGCGACCACATCCCATCTGCCCAAGGTGATGGCCGAGGTTTTCATGCCGATCTTCAAATCGTCATCGCGGTCCACCATCGCGTATTCGGTGTCGTAAGCCAGCACCCAAAACAAATTACCCAATAGCAACCCCCAAGCCATTGGCGGCACTTCGCTTTGGACCGCTGCAAAAGCCATCGGAATGCCAAAACTGAAGGCCACCCCCAACACCGCCTGTGGCATGGACAAGAAGCGTTTGGCGTAGGGATAAAGCACGGTCACCGCCAAAGCCGCAAACGACCAGGCCACGGTTGCACGGTTGGTGCTGAGCACCAGCACAAAGGCCAGCAGCGCCAGCACCACACCCAAGCTCAGCGCCTCCTTAACGCTCAGAAGCCCACTGGTCACTGGTCGTGAGGCTGTGCGTTTGACATGCTTGTCAAATTCGCGATCAGCCACATCGTTGACGCAGCAACCGGCGCTGCGCATGAGGATGGTGCCCAACGTAAACACGGCCACCAAATGCCACCCCGGAAAACCGCCAGCAGCCAACCACAAGGCCGACAAAGTCGGCCACAACAACAGCAGCCAGCCGGCAGGTCGATTCCAGCGAATCAGGTCCAGGTAAAGCTTAATTTTGAGGGGCATCCGCGAATTATCCGTCCCCAATCAAGCGATGCAGAGTCTGCCTCCTCAAACCATCGTCGCAGCCGCAGATGTCCGAGTGGTGTGGAAAGAGGAGGACCATGGCTTTTTTGTTTAAAAGCAAAGGCCCGCGAGACTGAAATTTACAACAACAGCATAAACAACAGCAAAGGAATAACCAATTTAATTTATAAATGTTTTGTGATGAATTCAGCGTCAAGAGGGCTTGCCAGGACTTTTCGAGGGTTGTTCTTTTGTTTAAAAAAACCCCACCTTCAGCAAACACGGCTTGCTTTCTGAATGCATTGGCTCAAAATGCAAATAGCGATAATCTCAATTTTTTCTAACGAGAATCAGCCCCTCTAGGAAACTTTTTTAACAACAGGAGACCCGATGAAAACCACCATCCGATTGACACTGAGTGCCTTGGCCTTGGCCTGCACAGCAGCACATGCTCAAAACTTTCCCACAAGACCCATCACCCTTGTCGTGCCCTTTGCTGCGGGTGGACCGACAGATGTCGTGGCCCGCATGATGGCCATCCCCATGGGCAAGTCACTGGGCCAATCAGTCGTGGTTGAAAACGTCAACGGCGCAGGCGGCACTGTCGGGGCCACCAAGGTCGCACGATCGGCACCCAACGGCTACACCATCTTTTTGCACCACATGGGCATGTCCACATCGCCAGCCCTGTACAAGAAACTCAGCTTCGATCCGCTCGCCGATTTTGAATACATTGGTCAGGTGCTGGATGTGCCCATGACGCTGATTGCCCGCAAGGACATTCCAGCCAACAACCTGCAAGAGCTGATCGCCTACATCAAGGCCAACGAAAAGAAAGTTTCATTGGCCGATGCCGGTTTGGGCGCGGTGTCCAACCTGTGCGGCCTGATGTTCAAGAGCGCCATTGGCATCAACATCAATACCATTCCTTACAAGGGCACCGGCCCCGCCATGAACGACCTGCTGGGTGGCCAGGTGGATGTGCTGTGCGACCAAACCACACAAACTGTTCCCATGATCAAGGATGGCCGCGTCAAGGTCTTCGGAGTGACCACGCTCAAACGTCTGGCCGCATTGCCCAATGTGCCCACACTCGATGAGCAAGGCCTCAAAGGCTTTGAAGTGAAAGTCTGGCACGGCATGTACGCCCCCAAAGGCACGCCTGCCCCGGTGCTGACGCAAATCAACACCGCCATGCGTGCCGCCATGGCCGAACCCTCCATCGTGCAACGCCTTGGCGAACTCAGCTCTGAAATTCCATCGGCCGACAAGATGACCCCCAAAGGCTTGGAAGACCACCTGAAAGCCGAGATCAACAAATGGGGCCCCGTGATTCGCAAGGCAGGTGTCACAGCCGACTGAACGCCGAGTCATTCGCGCATGAATTTTGCGGGCCTGCATTCAAGAATGCAGGCCGGTCTTGGCAAGGCTTCTTCGGCTGCCATTTTCCGCCCCATAGCTGTCTTTAAGCCACGTCACAACGTCAATGCAACATGGGTGACAAGCGCACAGCCAGTTCTTTGAGCGAGGGCGCCACCTCATTGAGCAGCTTTTCGCGCGTCACAGAACTCTTGGCACCCCCACTTGTCAGTGCCATCACTTTTTTGCCATCCAGCGACAAAACAGGCACGCCCACGGCATGGATGTCCGCGTGCGATCGTCCCAAATTGAAGACCACGCCCCACTCAGAATACTCTTGCATGGCACGCGCCAAATCATTCAGAACCAGGGCAAAGCCATCCGAGTCCCGTTTTCTCAACTGCTTTAATGCGGCTTCTCGCGTGGCCTCATCCACCGCACACAGATAGGCCCAGCCCAACGATGAAAGGCCAAGATCCAGGCGGGTCCCGACATGCAAATTCAAACTCAGGATACTGGGGGCTTCTATGCGCTGCAGGATCAACATATCCGTAGTGTTGCGCTCTGCCAGAGTGACCGATATTTTGTGGCGCTCCGCAACCTGCCGCATCATCGGTAGCGCAAATGCGCTCAATCCTGTGCGGGTGATGGCCGCGTGCCCCAGCAACAAAACCCCTGAGCCCACACGCAACCTGTTCGGTGTGATGCCCGGCACGAGGTAGCCGAGTTTCAAGAGGGTGTGACAAAGACGCCAAACGGTGGGTTGCGGCAAGCCTGTCAGCCTGGCTAACTCACGGCTGCCCAAGTCTTCACGGTCCGGCGTAAAACACCGAAGGATGTCGAGCCCCCTGGCCAAAGCCGTGACAAAAAGGGGGTCTCTGGCTTCAACGCCCTCCTTATCAGGCTCTGTGGCGGCGAAGTCCTGCATGTCCTTGACACTGGAGGAATTGACTTTCATAATTATTTCACGATTCAATTCGTTGATTCACATTGTGAATCATACACGGGCACGAAGCTCAGCGAAACCCCATTCAACTCACTTTGTCAGAAAGAGCGCCCTATGATTTTTTCTCTGCCACAACACAGGTCACTGCTGCGCCAAATCGGCCTGGGACTTGCCGCGCTTGCTGCGGGTCTGGCCATGGCTGCCGACCCTTACCCGACCAAAAACGTCACCATCGTGAACCCTTGGGCGGCAGGCGGGCCTTCAGATGCGATCATCCGCCCCATTGCGCAGCAGTTGTCCGCGCGACTGGGGCAATCGGTCATCGTGGAAAACAGGGCGGGTGCCACCGGAACCATTGGTGCGGCTGCCGTGGCCAAGGCCACGCCAGATGGGCACACGCTGTTTTTTGCGCATGTGAATCCCATTGCCATCAGTCCCTCATTACCGCAGAAATTGCCCTACGACCCCAT
>CAJBLW010000062.1 GCA_903953985.1 uncultured Burkholderiales bacterium | reverse complement strand
CACGGGGTAGATTTTGCGCAGATCGGTCACACCCGCGTCGCTGTTGGTGGTGGCCCCCGCAGGGTAGAGCTTGCATGCCACCACGCCAGCGGCCTTGGCGCGGGCGATCTCGGCCGGGGCCAGGTTGTCGGTCAGGTACAGCGTCATGAGCGGCTCAAAGGCCATGCCCGCTGGCACGGCGGCCAGGATGCGCTGCTTGTAGGCCTGCGCCTGCTCGGCCGTGGTCACGGGCGGCTTGAGGTGCTGCTCGATGAACACTGCTTCGCGGTCAAACAGGTCAATGTCGGACGAGGTGACTTCGCCGTGCACCAGCAGCAGCACGCCTTCGCGCTGCATGGCTTCGAGCACGGGGTAGATTTTGCGCAGATCGGTCACACCCGCGTCGCTGTTGGTGGTGGCCCCCGCAGGGTAGAGCTTGCATGCCACCACGCCAGCGGCCTTGGCGCGGGCGATCTCGGCCGGGGCCAGGTTGTCGGTCAGGTACAACGTCATGAGCGGCTCAAAGGCCATGCCCGCTGGCACGGCGGCCAGGATGCGCTGCTTGTAGGCCTGCGCCTGCTCGGCCGTGGTCACGGGCGGCTTGAGGTTGGGCATGATGATGGCGCGGCCAAATTGGGCTGCGGTGTGCGGCACCACCACGTTCAGGGCAGCGCCGTCGCGCACATGCAGGTGCCAGTCGTCAGGACGGATGAGGGTGAGTTCTTGGGTCATGGGGCGTATTGTCTCAAACCTGCCGGCTGCATTCAGTCCGGCGACAAAAGCCAATTGATCGGGATCTGACACCGATTTAATCGGGATCTGACCCCGATTAAATCAATGCCCCAGGATTTTGGACAAGAAGTCCTGCGCCCGATCGGTTTGTGGCGCGTCAAAGAACTGCTGGGGCGGGGCTTGTTCAACCACCTGTCCTTGGTCCATGAAAATGACGCGGTCGGCCACCGCCTTGGCAAAGCCCATTTCATGCGTGACGCACAGCATGGTCATGCCCTGGCTGGTCAGCTCGATCATCACATCCAGCACTTCCTTGATCATCTCGGGGTCGAGCGCCGAAGTGGGCTCATCGAACAGCATGATCTTGGGCGTCAGGCACAGCGCACGGGCAATCGCCACGCGCTGCTGCTGACCGCCGGACAACTGCAGGGGGTACTTGTTGGCGTGCTCAGAAATGCGCACGCGCTCCAGTTGCACCATGGCTTTGTCGATGGCTTCCTTGCGCGGCATCTTGGCCACCCAGGTGGGCGACAAAATCAAATTTTCCAGCACCGTCAGGTGCGGAAACAGGTTGAACTGCTGGAACACCATGCCGACTTCGCGGCGCACTTTGTCGATGCCTTTAAGGTCATCTCCCAGCACGGTGCCGTCCACCGTGAGCGTGCCTTCTTGGTATTCCTCCAAGGCGTTGATGCAGCGGATCAAAGTGGATTTGCCCGAGCCGGAAGGGCCACAAATGACGACTTTTTCGCCTTTGGCGAACTGCAGGTTCACATCGCGCAGCACATGGTAGCCATTGCTGGCGTACCACTTGTTCACGCCTTTGAATTCAATGATGGGGGTAGCGTTGGAGGTCATAGGGGTCTTTCGTTCAGCGGACTTTGCTCACGGCCGTGCGCTCTTCGATCCACAGGCTGTAGCGCGACATGGCAAAGCAGAACGCGAAATAAATGAAGGTGATGAAGAGGTAGGCTTCGATCTTGAAGGGGCGCCAGTCGGCGTCCGAGTTGAGCGCCAGGCCCAAAGCGCCGGTCAACTCATACAGCGAAACGATGGTCACCAACGAGGTGTCTTTGAACAGGCCGATGAAGGTGTTCATGATGGATGGCACCACGGTAGCCAAGGCTTGGGGCAAAACGATCATGCGCTGGGTTTGCCAGTAGCTCAGGCCCAGCGTGGCCGCCGCTTCGGTCTGGCCCTTGGGCAAGGCCTGCAGGCCACCGCGAATCACTTCGGCCATATACGCCCCAGAAAACAGCGTGATACCCACCACCACCCGCACCAGCACGTCGATCTTCACACCCTCGGGCATGAACAGCGGCAACATGAACGAGGCCATGAACAACACGGTGATGAGCGGCACACCGCGCACCAACTCCACATAGAGCGTACACAGGGTCTTGATGGCGGGCATATTGGAGCGTCGGCCCAGCGCCACGAAGATCGCCAGCGGAAAGGCCAGCGTCATGGAGATCACTGTCAGCATCACTGTCAAAGGCAAACCGCCCCATTGGTCAGTGTCCACCGAGGTCAGGCCAAAAAATCCGCCCTTCATCAGCACGAAATACACGGTCAACATGACCAACCAGACCAAGGGTAAGGCCTTGTTCCAGAAACGCGGCATGCAGCTGATGACAACAACACCCAACATGAGGGCAGTGGCGATGACCGGACGCCAGTGCTCAACTTCAGGGTAACGACCCATCACGATCAGTCGGCCTTTTTCGGAGATCACGCCCCAGCAAGCGCCTGCGCCGCGCACTTCGTTACAGGCTTGCAAGTTGCTGCCAAAGACGGCTTGCAACAGGGCCCAGTCGAGCGATGAGACTAGCGCCCACAGGCACACGGCCAGCAGCGCCAGCGACATCAGGCTGTTGCTCGGGGTGGAAAACAGGTTGCCGCGCAACCAGGCCACGGGGCCTGTGCTGCGGCCAGGCATGGGCCGGGCTTCGGTGGATTTGAAAACAGTGGTCATGTCAGCGCTCCTGGATGGCGGCACTGGCGTTGAACCAGTTCATGAGGGCCGAGGTGAGAAGAGACAGCGTCAGGTACACCAACATCACAATGGACAAGGCCTCGATGGCGCGTCCCGTTTGGTTGAGCGTGGTGTTGGCGATGGAAACCAGTTCGGGGTAACCGATGGCCACAGCCAACGACGAGTTCTTGGTCAGGTTCAGGTACTGGCTGGTGAGCGGCGGGATGATCACGCGCAAGGCCTGAGGCAGCACCACCAGACGCATGGATTGGCTTTTGCTCAGGCCCAAAGAGGCAGAAGCCTCGTGCTGACCCAGCGACACCGAGGCAATGCCCGAGCGCACGACTTCTGCAATAAAGGACGCCGTGTAAAACACCAAGCCACACAGCAAGGCAATAAATTCGGGGCTGAATGCTCCACCGTCTTCGATTTGGAAATCACCCTTTTTGGGCAAGTCCCATTCGTTCGGCGCACCACCCACCAGCCAGCCGAGCACCGCCAGCACCAGCGTGACCGCCAGCGACAGTGCCCAGACCGGGCGCGTGTGGCCGGTGCGGTCAAAATGCGCCCGTGCCATACGTCGGTAGATCCACGCAAACACCAGGCCTAGAGCGATACCGACCAAGGCCAGGGTCTGACCCCACTGCCACACGGGCCACGGGAAGGAAATGCCGTTTTTGCTCAAAAAGAAGTGGCCTGCCTGCCAAGCCTGGTCCAGGTCGGGCAGCATCTCGGTGAAAACCAGATACCAGATGAGCAACTGCAGGTAGACCGGCACATTGCGGAAAAATTCGACGTAGGCGTAACAGATTTTGCGCACCAAAAAGTTGGCCGAAAACCGTCCGACCCCCACCAGCACACCCAACACCGTGGCCAGCACGATGCCGATCACGGCCACCTTGAGCGTGTTGAGCATGCCAATGGCAAAGGCCACAAAGTAGGAACTGTTGTGCGCGTACTCGATCACCGTTTCGCTGATGTCAAAGCCAAACGGTTGAAACAAAAAGTCGTAGCCGCTCTGGATGCCGCGCAGGCGCATATTGGTGAGCGTGTTGCGCACCAACAGGGCCACCAGCGCCAAAGCCGACAAGATGGCGACGACTTGGTAGATGACCGAACGCCCTTCGCGGCTGCGCCACGAAATCGATCGGGTTTTCTTGCCGGGCAAGGGCCTGGCCTCGATCATGGAAAAATGGGACATGAGGACTGCCTGAAAAATGACGGGCTGGTAAAAAATACGCCCCGTGAAGGGGCGTATTCAGAACCTTCAAAAAAGGCTGTCGATCAACGCAGCGGTGCAGCGTACATCAGGCCGCCCTTGTTCCACTGGTTGTTCAGGCCACGTGGCAAGTTGATGGCGGTCTTGGGGCCGACGTTGCGTTCGAACATTTCGCCGTAGTTGCCGGTCGTCTTGATGGCGCGGGCCAGCCATTCCTTGTCCAGACCCAGGTGCTTGCCCAAATCTTCTGTGGCACCCAACAAACGGCCCACTTGTGGGTTGTCGCTGGTTTTCATTTGGTCCACATTGGCTTGCGTGATGCCGTACTCTTCAGCTTCGATCAGGCCGGAAAGCACCCATTTGTTGATGGCAAACCACTCGTCGTCACCACGGCGCACCATGGGGCCCAAAGGCTCTTTAGAGACCAGATCGGGCAAGATCAGGTGGGCCGCGGGGTCTTTGGCTTCCTTAGCGCGCACAGAGGCCAGGCCCGATGCGTCGGTGGTGTAAGCCTGGCAACGGCCAGAGAAGTAAGCGCCAGTGGCGGCTTCGACTTTTTCAAACACAACAGGCTTCAAGTTGAGCTTGTTGGCGCGGGAGTAGTCGGTCAGGTTCTTTTCGGTGGTGGTGCCGGACTGTACGCAGATTGTGGCGCCCT
>CAJBLW010000061.1 GCA_903953985.1 uncultured Burkholderiales bacterium | reverse complement strand
GTGCCAGTGGACGACACGCACACCTATTGGTATTCGGTGTTCACCAGCTTTGCCGGCCCGGTGGACAAAGAGGCCATGCGCAACCAGCGCCTGCCCTCGGTCACGTTGCCCGACTACATCCCCAAAGCGGGCCGACATAACCACTGGGGCTTTAATCCCGAAGAGCAAGTGGTGCGCACCTACCTGGGTATGGGCGAGGACGACATCAATGTGCACGACCAGTGGGCCTGCGAGAGCATGGGCGCGATACAAGACCGCACCCGCGAGCACCTGGGTACCAGCGACAAAGTCATCATGGCGAACCGGCGCATGCTGCTCAAAGCCATCGACACGGTGCAGGCCGGTGGCCTGCCGCCAGGCTTTGCGCAAGACACCGTGGCCAGCCAGCGCGTGGGGCCCGACACAGTGGACGGCATCGCGCCCAGCGGGCAATGGCCGCAATGGTGGCGCGAAGCCTGCGATGCCAAACGCAGTGGCGCGCCGTGGGATGCTGTCCTGCCGGGGCATGCACCCACAACTGCCGACACGAGCGCGGCATGAGCTTCGCTGAACGTTGCGGTATGCACAGCCGCGAACGCCAGGCAGCTTGCGAGCAACTGGTTCGGCAGGTCGAGGCCTCGGGCATCGAGCTGATCCGCCTGGGCTGGTGCGACCTGCACGGTGTGGTGCGCGGCAAGACCCTCGTGGCTTCGCAGCTGCGCAGTGCGCTGGCCAACGGCATCGGCATGGTCAGCACCTTGCTGCTCAAAGACAGCTCAGACCGCACCGCTTTCAAGGTCTTTGAGTCGGGCATCGAAGAGACCCTGCCGGGCTTTGGCGGGGCCAGCAATTTCACGCTCATGCCCGACCCGGCCAGCTGGCATGTGCTGCCTTGGGCCGACAAGACCGGCTGGCTGCAGTGCCAGCCCTACTTGGCCGACGGCCGCATCGTGCCGCTCGATTCGCGCCATGTGCTGCAGCAAGCCGTGCAGCGCCTGGCCGAGCGCGGCTGGCTGATGCGCTGCGGGCTCGAAGTCGAATTCCACATCTACCGCCTGAAAGACCCGCTGCACGGACCAGACCTGGACCCGGACCGCGCCGGCTGGCCTGGCCCTTCGCCCGAAGTCAGCCTGATCCACCCGGGCTTCAACTTGCTGACAGAAGGCTGGATGGACCGGTCCGAAGAACCACTGCGCATTGTGCAGCGCACTGCGCAGGCGCTGGGCCTGCCGCTGATCTCTCTCGAAATCGAACTCGGGCCCAGCCAAGTGGAGGCGGTGTTTGACGTGAGCGACGCACTGACGGCAGCTGATCACATGGTGCTGTTTCGCAATGCCACGCGCCAGGCCCTGCGCCGCGCCGGTTACCACGCCACCTTCATGTGCCGCCCGCCGTTTGAGCACATCATGTCCAGCGGCTGGCACCTGCACCAATCGGTCTGCGAATTGGCCACGGGCCGCAACGTGTTCATGCGCGAGGCTGCAGCACCGGGCAGCGGTGCGCTGGATGCGCGGCAGGTGCTCAGCGATGTGGGTGCGTCTTGGCTGGCCGGACTGCTGGCGCACGCCCCGGCGCTCACCGCCCTGTGCACGTCCACCAGCAATGGCTACGGGCGCTTTCGGCCCAACGCCATGGCGCCGCAGTCGATTTTGTGGGGGCGCGACAACCGGGGTGCCATGCTGCGCGTCATCGGTGCGCCGGGCGACAAGGCCACCCGCATTGAGAACCGCTTGGGCGAGCCCGCGGCCAACCCTTATCTATACATGGCCTCGCAAATCCACGCGGGCCTCGATGGTGTCGACGCGCAGCTGCAAGCACCTGAGGCCACTGAGACGCCTTATGCTGCAGGCGCTGCCTCCATACCGACGTGTTTGGCCGATGCGGTGCAGGCGCTGCAAACCGATACCGCTTTGTGCCAAGCACTGGGGCAGCCCTTGGTGGATTACTACAGCACCATCAAACTGGCCGAGCACCGACGCTTGACCCAGGCCGAAGATGCGACGGAGTTTCACAAGCGTGAATACTTCGGCCGAATTTAAAAACCCATGGAAAGCGCGCATTTGAGCGCAATGCATTGAAGATGATCACGATCCACCTGCAACCCCACGACCCGACCCAAGCAAAGCAGAGCCTCCAAGTGGAAACCGGCCAAAGCCTGATGCAGGCCGCTGTCGATGCGAATTTGCCCGGGATCCAGGCCGATTGCGGTGGGCTGCTGACCTGCGCCACCTGCCATGTGGTGGTGCACAGCGACTGGCAGACCAAATTGCCGCCCGTGACAAGCGACGAAGACGGCATGCTGGCCTTCACCGCCCAAACGCGCGAGGTGGGCAGCCGTCTGTCGTGCCAGATCATGCTGACCGAGGCACTGGACGGTCTGCAGGTGACGCTGCCCGCAAGCCAGTACTGAATCAGCGCGGCATGCCGGGAAAGCCCCCGCCGCCGCCCATCATGCCTTTCATGGCACCCATGCGCTTCATCATTTTCATCATGCCGCCGCCGGACATTTTTTTCATCATGTCCTGCATTTGCTCAAACTCCTTGAGCATGCGGTTGACGTCTTGCACCTGAACGCCTGCGCCCGCAGCGATGCGGCGCTTGCGAGTGGCTTTGATCAGCTCAGGCTTGCTGCGCTCTTTGGGCGTCATGCTGTGGATGATGCCCTGCTTGCGACCGATGTCTTTTTCGACCTTGCCCATGTCCATGGACGCAGCCTTGGCGCTCATCTGGCTGGGCAGCTTGTCCATCAGGCTCGACAGGCCGCCCATTTGCTTCATCTGCTGGATCTGCGCCAAAAAGTCGTTCAGGTCAAAGCCGCCACCGCTCTTGACCTTGGCGGCCAATTTTTGCGCGGCCTCCATGTCCACCCCGGCGGTGACCTGCTCGACCAGGGCCACGATGTCGCCCATGCCCAATACCCGCCCTGCGTGGCGCTCGGCGTCGAACACTTCCAGACCGTCAATCTTTTCGCTGGTGCCGGCAAACTTGATGGGCACGCCCGTGATCTGGCGCACCGACAGGGCCGCACCACCGCGTGAATCGCCGTCGAGCTTGGTGAGCACAATGCCCGTCAATGGCAAAGCATCGCTGAAAGCCTTGGCGGTGTTGGCCGCGTCCTGTCCCTGCATGGCGTCCACCACGAACAGGGTTTCAACAGGCTTGAGTTCGGCGTGTAGGGCTTTGATCTCGGCCATCAGGGCTTCGTCAATCGCCAAGCGGCCAGCAGTGTCAACCAGCAGCACATCAAAGAAGTGCTTGCGGGCGTAGTCGATGGCGGCACGCGCAATGTCGATGGGCTTTTGGTCGGGCGTGCTCGGGAACCATTCGGCGCCAGCTTGCGCGGTGACGGTTTTGAGCTGCTCAATCGCCGCGGGGCGGTACACGTCCCCCGAGACCGTCAGCACTTTTTTCTTGCGCTTTTCGATCAGGTGCTTGGCCAGCTTGGCGGTGGTGGTGGTTTTACCCGCCCCTTGCAGGCCTGCCATCAAAATCACGGCCGGTGGTTGTGCGGCCAGGTTGATGTCCGACACGCCCTCGCCCATGGTGGCGGCCAATTCGCGGTTGACCACGCCCACCAAGGCCTGGCCGGGCTTTAAGGACCCCATGACTTCCTGGCCCAAGGCTTTTTCCTTGACCCGGGCAATGAAGTCGCGCACCACCGGCAAGGCCACGTCGGCTTCGAGCAAGGCCATGCGCACCTCGCGCAGCATGTCGGCCACGTTCGATTCGGTGATGCGGGCCTGTCCGCTGAGGGTCTTGACGAGGCGTGAGAGTTTGTCGGTCAGGGCGGAGGCCATGGGGGAATCCAGAAAAAACCGGTCAAGCGTAATGGCGAAGCCCCAGCGGCAACGCCTGAAAGGCTAAACTCGGTGCCATGATTTTAGCGAGCGCACCTTTGTGGACGTTGCCCTTCTCGGTATTGGCAACCTTGGCCTATGCCTTGCCCGCTTTGGTGCCCCGCCACCTGAGTGATGTGAATGCACGCCGCCTGCTTTGGCTCGCTTGGGTTTTGCACGCCATCAGCTTGCTCGTACTGCTGATGGGGCCGGTGCGCTTCGGTTTTGCCCCGGCTTTGTCGGTCACCGCCTGGCTGGTGGTGCTGGCTTACATGATTGAGACCCAGTTTTTCCCCAAACTCAAGGTCCGCTGGGCCGTGGGTGGCCTGGGGGCGGTCACTGTGGTGCTGGCCTGGGTGTTTCCAGGGACCTTGCTCACTGCCCAGGCATCGGCCTGGTTACCCCTTCACTTTGCACTGGGTTTGTCGGCCTATGGCATGTTTGCCGCTGCGGTGGTGCACGCCTGGATGATGACCCGAACGGAACATGACATTCGCCAGGCTCAAGAAGGCTCCAGCGGTCTGCCACTGTTGACACTGGAGCGCTTGACCTTTCGCTTTGTGACAGCCGGCTTTGTGCTGTTGACAGCCACTTTGGTGGCAGGCGCGCTGTTTGGCGAGGCCCTTTATGGCCAAGGCCACACCCCATGGCGCTGGGACCACAAGCGCGTCTTTGCCGTCCTGTCTTGGGTCACCTTTGCCACCTTGCTGGTGGGCCGCAGCCAATGGGGCTGGCGGGGCCGCCGCGCCGTGCGGGTGCTTTACATCGGTGCGGGCTTGCTGCTGCTGTCTTACGCCGGCTCGCGCTTTGTATTGGAAGTCTTGATTGGACGCGTGGGATGAAATACCTGATTTGGATCTTGGTCATTTTGCTGGCGATATGGGCTTTCAAGCGCAGCCGCCGCGTCAAATCAGACGCTCCCAAGGAGCAGCCCCCGGCCTCGGCGCCGTCCACGCCCACCAACATGGCGGTCTGCCTGCATTGCGGCATCCACTTGCCTCAAGAAGAAGCCGTCACAGGTGAAAAAGGCCTGTACTGCAGCTCTGAGCACCGCGCAGTTGCACAAGACCGCAACCCGCTGTGAAAACCCGGCGCCTGCCTGCTGCGCCAAGAGATCTGTAGATTAGAGGCCAACACCACCGCGCCACACACGATCCCAGCCATGCCTGACCACCTCGCTGAACCCGCCAGCCTTTGGGACCAAGGTTGGTACGCGCGCGCCCTAAGGCTGGATTCACCTAACTTTGGCCCCAGGCCCGCAGGCGCCTGCATCGATTTGATCGTCATCCACTCCATCAGCCTGCCGCCCGGTCAATACGGCGGCCAGCAGGTGCAAGATCTGTTCACCAACCAGCTCGACTGGGATGCCCACCCGTATTTCTCAGAAATTCGGGGCCTGCAGGTGTCTTCGCACTTTTATATTCGGCGTGACGGCAGCCTGTGCCAGTTTGTCAGCGCCGAGGATCGGGCCTGGCATGCCGGAGCGTCCGAATACAGAGGACGCCCCCAATGCAATGACGACTCGATCGGGATCGAACTCGAAGGTCTGGAGGGCGATGTGTTCGAGGACGCACAGTATGAGCAACTGAGTCGGCTGTGCCTGGATTTGCATCGGCTGTACCCCATTGCACATGTGGCGGGCCATGAGCACATTGCGCCAGGCCGCAAAGGCGATCCGGGAAAGGGCTTTGACTGGCAACGCCTGAAAGCCACCCTCCAACTGCCTGATCAGTGTTTTCCTGTGTGTTTTTGATGCGACACAAAAAAATATTTTTTGGCTTTTTTTACGCTTTTAAAAGCGTTTACCAATTGAGGGTCAAGGCCCGGTCATCTGGCACTGAAGTGAAATCGGGCGATTGAGGAAGAAAAGCCCCTGGAAGTCCCATTGCGACTGGCATCGATCTTCAAAAGCCCCTGATTGGTTGATTTTCAGAGGCTTTTTTCAGCCTCTGAAAAACCCACCCATGACGCTTGCGCCAAGCCAACACCGCGCGTATTCACTTCAGGGCCCTGGTCGGAGCCCGTACACTACCTGTAGTGGCTTGTCATGACCCCAGACACCAGATATAGTGTCCGTTACAAATTCTCACAAACATGCCAGAGCAGAATTTCAAGCATTTTTGACCGATACAACCCAAACCATAAATTAAAAAATGACCATGCAAATTGACCTGACCATCCCCTCCACTTCTTCCGGCCTGATGAACCTGCCTTCAGACCGGATTGGCGCTGCCACGGTGCACCCCCTCAACCACTACCAGATCATCCGCCGCAACGGTGCCGTGGTGCCTTTTGAGCCCAACAAGATCGCCGTGGCCATGATGAAAGCCTTTCTGGCGGTGCACGGCACCCAAGGCGCAGCGTCCGCCAGCGTGCGTGAAGTGGTCGAAGAATTGACCCAGAACGTGGTGCGCGCCCTGATGCGCTCACGCCCAGGTGGCGGCACTTTTCATATCGAAGACGTGCAAGACCAAGTCGAGTTGGGCCTGATGCGCAGCAGCAACCATGAAGTGGCTCGGGCCTATGTGCTTTACCGCGAGCGCCGCTCGCAAGAGCGCACGCAGCAAACCCAGCAAGCCGCGTCAGTCGTGCAGGAGCCTGCATTGCATGTATTGGATGGTGGCAAGCGCGTCGCGCTGGACCTGCACTACCTCAAATCCCTGATGGTCAACGCCTGCGCCGGTCTGGGCAAAGACGTGAGCCCCGAGCCGATCCTGGCCGAGACCATGCGCAACCTGTACGACGGTGTGCCCATGGAGGAAGTTTACAAAGCCTCCATACTGGCTTCTCGGACCCTGATCGAAAAAGACCCGGATTTCACCTACGTGACCGCCCGTTTGCTCATGCACACCATCGCCAAAGAAATTTTGGGTAAGGAAGTGGCACAAGAGCAAATGGCCGAGGAATACATCAACTATTTCCCCCAGTTCATCAAAAAAGGCATTGATAACGACCTGCTCGATGCCAAGCTGGCTCAGTTTGACCTGAAAAAACTGGCCGAAGCTCTTAAGCCCGAGCGTGACTTGCAGTTCGACTACCTGGGTCTGCAAACCCTGTACGACCGCTATTTCCTGCACGTCCGCAAGCAACGCATCGAAATGCCTCAGGCTTTCTTCATGCGCGTGGCGATGGGCTTGTCGGTCAACGAAATCAACCGCGAAGCGCGCGCCATTGAGTTCTATGAAATCCTGTCTTCTTTTGACTTCATGTCCTCCACCCCTACCCTGTTCAACAGCGGCACCTTGCGCCCCCAGTTGTCCAGTTGCTACCTGACCACGGTGCCCGACGATCTGGACGGCATTTACGAATCCATCAAGGAAAACGCCCTGCTGTCAAAGTTTGCGGGCGGCCTGGGCAACGACTGGACACGCGTGCGCGCCATGGGCTCGCACATCAAGGGCACCAACGGTGAGTCGCAAGGCGTGGTCCCCTTCCTGAAGGTCGTCAACGACACGGCTGTGGCCGTGAACCAAGGCGGCAAGCGCAAAGGCGCGGTTTGCACTTACCTGGAAACTTGGCACCTGGACATCGAAGAATTCTTGGAACTGCGCAAAAACACCGGTGACGATCGCCGCCGCACCCATGACATGAACACCGCCAACTGGATTCCCGATCTGTTCATGCGCCGGGTGATGGAAAAAGGCAGCTGGACCCTGTTTTCCCCATCCAACGTCCCCGACCTACACGACAAATTTGGTCTGGATTTTGAAACAGCCTATGTGGCCTACGAAGCCCAGGCGGCCCGCGGCGAGATCAAGCC
>CAJBLW010000060.1 GCA_903953985.1 uncultured Burkholderiales bacterium | reverse complement strand
GGTCCATCATCACCCAGGTTTGTTTGGCCCCAATGGCCAGGTCCATGGCCCCACCTACCGCCGGAATGGCTTCGGGCTCACCCGTGTGCCAGTTGGCCAGATCGCCCGTGGCGCTGACCTGAAAAGCCCCCAACACGCAGATGTCCAGGTGCCCGCCGCGCATCATGGCAAAGCTGTCGGCATGGTGGAAATACGCACCACCCGGCAACAGCGTCACCGGCTGTTTGCCCGCGTTGATCAGGTCGTAATCTTCCAGCCCCTTGGCCGGTGCCGGGCCCATGCCCAAGATGCCGTTTTCGCTGTGCAACAGCACCTCGCGGTCGGCGGGAATGTGGTTGGCCACCAAGGTGGGTTGGCCAATGCCCAGGTTCACGGTGGCCCCTTCGGGAATGTCTTGCGCCACGCGGGCGGCCAACTCGTCTTTGCTGCGTCGGGTGTAGCTCATGCTTTGATGCCTCCGGCCTGTGTGGCCACACGGTCGATCTTGACCACCGCTTGCACAAAAATGCCAGGCGTGACCACGGCCTCGGGGTCCAGCTCGCCCAAGGCCACTTGCTCGTGCACCGTGGCCACGGTTTTGCGTGCGGCCATGGCCATGATGGGGCCGAAGTTGCGCGCTGCCTTGCGGTAAGTCAGGTTGCCCCAGCGGTCGCCGCGCTCGGCCTTGATCAAGGCCAAGTCGGCGTGAATCGGCGTTTCGTAAACGTACATGCGGCCATTGATTTCTCGGGTCTCCTTGAGCGAGCCATCGGCATGCTTGGCCAAATCGGTGCCGTAGCCCGTGGGCGTGAAAAACCCGCCAATGCCCGCACCTGCCGCACGAATGCGCTCGGCCAAATTGCCTTGCGGCACCAGCTCCAGCTCAACCTGACCCGATCGGTACAAGCCATCAAAGACGTAGGAGTCGGTTTGCCGAGGAAAACTGCAAATGACCTTGCGCACCCGACCGGCCTTGAGCAAAGCCGCCAAGCCTTGCTCGGCGTTGCCCGCGTTGTTGTTGACCAAAGTCAAACCGCGTGCCCCTTGCGCTAACAGCCCCGCAATGAGCTCGTCAGGAATGCCTGCCGTACCAAAGCCACCAATCATGACTGTGGCCCCATCGGCGGTGTCGGCCAGGGCTTCTCTGACCGAGGAAACAAACTTGTTGATCATGTTTGAAGTGCACCAGATTGAATCGCAAAGCACAGTTTGCAGCCTTAGATTTTCACAGCACAAAGTCCAGCACAGAGGCACGTGGGTGACTGTCTCAAAGACCCCGCATACCCTGGGGGTTGTCACCTGAATGGCAGTCACAGACGGGTTGATGTCTCAGGATGGGGCATTTTGTGAAAGGACATTGCCATGTTGCCCCACGCCATTCGCACTTCAAACGCCCCTCGGACACGCCGCCTTTTGCTGGGCCATGCCCTGTTGGGCGCGTGCTTGTTGACCGGTATTGGCAGCGCACAAGCCCAGGCCACCTATCCTCAAAAGCCCATCCTGATGGTGGTACCACAAGCGGCTGGTGGCACCAACGACATTGTCGGTCGCCTGGTCAGCCAAAAACTTTCGGAGGTGTTGGGCTCACCCGTGGCGGTAGAAAACCGGCCTGGCGCGGGTGGCAACATTGGCACCCAGTTTGCCGCCAAGGCCCCCAAGGACGGTTACACCCTGCTCATGACCATCAGCAGCAGCCAGGCCATCAACCCGGCCCTGTACAAGAATCCAGGCTTTGATCCTGTGAAGGACTTCAAACCTGTGGCCTTGATCGGTGCCGTGCCCAATGTGCTGCTGGCCCATCCAAGCTTCAGCGGCAAAACGGTGCAGGACCTGATCGCTACCGCCAAAACCAAACCCGGTCAGCTGCAAT
This sequence comes from uncultured Burkholderiales bacterium, assembly GCA_903953985.1. GTDB lineage: Bacteria > Pseudomonadota > Gammaproteobacteria > Burkholderiales > Burkholderiaceae_C > Limnohabitans_A. The sequence continues at coordinate 4,221 of CAJBLW010000060.1, read as the reverse complement.
ATGCCTCGGCGGGCAATGGCACGCTGAACCACCTGCTGGGCGAAATGCTCAACAGCATGGCGGGTATTCAGTTGCAGCATGTGCCCTACAAGGGTGTTGCCCCCGCCATGAACGATGTGCTGGGCGGTCAATTGCCTTTCGTGTTTGCCAGCCTGCCCGCATCGCTGAGCCACATCAAGGCCGGCAAGCTCAAAGCCTTGGCGGTGAGCAGCCCGCGCCGCTCTCCGGCCCTGCCCGATGTGCCCGCTCTGGCCGAGTCAGTGCCCGGTTATGCCGGCACCTTGTGGATCGGTCTGTTCAGCCCGGCAGGCGTGCCAGCAGAAGTCTCTGCCAAACTGAACGACGTCATGGGCAAGACGCTCGCAGCCAAGGACCTGCGTGACAAACTCGAACAGCAAGGCGTGGAGTTGGCGGCCCCCACTTCACCAGAACAGTTTGCCGCTTTGCTCAACGAAGACATTGTTCGTTGGGCACAAATTGTCAAGTCATCGGGTGCGGCCATTGATTGATCGCCACGCCTGACGTCCTGCACTCAATTATTCTGACGACTCCAACCAAGTAGGAGACAACATAAAACACCGCATTCAATTGGCATTGACCCGGTGACTGTGGCTCTACTTTTACAGCGTCTTTGTCAGTATTGCTTGTAAGGCAAGAACTTGCCCGACAGCACCACGTTGACGCGGTCACCCTTGGGGTCGGGCTGGCGCACGATGTCCATGCTGAAGTCAATGGCGCTCATGATGCCGTCGCCAAACTCTTCGTGGATGAGTTCCTTGATGGTGGTGCCATACACGCTCACGATTTCGTACCAGCGGTAGATCAGCGGGTCGGTGGGGACCTGGCTGGGCAGCGAGCCTTTGTAGGGCACGACTTGCAGCCATTTGATCTCTTCGGCGGTCAGGCCAAAGATCTTGCCGATGACTTTGGCCTGCTTGGCATCAAAGGTCATTTGGCCCAGGCAACCGGCGGTGACCCATTCTTTGGACAGACCGACTTTGTCGGCCACGTCGCTCCACTTGATGCCCTTGGACACTTTGGCGGTGATGATTTTTTCGGTGATGTCTAAACGGTTCATGAATGACCTCTTGAGGGGGGTTGATAAAAATTAGGGGAAAAACAATTCAATGGGCTTTGGCGCGGGACACCAAAAAGTCGACGATGTGGTTGCGCATGTCGTAGTAGCCGCTCAGGTGGTGCAGCTGGGCTCGGGTGCGCTCACGCGGCAGCGGGTTGACCACCACTTCGGCCAAGCCGCCGGGCACATAGCTGCCGCCCGATTCGTTGCCGTTGCTCATGAGCAAAATGCGGTCAGACAGCAAAATCGCTTCGTCCACGTCGTGCGTGATCATGAAGACCGTTTGCTGCGTCTGGCGCACGATGGTCATCAGCTCGTCCTGGATAGTGCCGCGTGTGAGGGCATCGAGCGCGCCAAAAGGCTCGTCCAGCAGCAGCATCTTGGGCTGGATGGCAAAGGCTCGGGCAAAGCCCACGAGCAGCTTCATGCCGCCTGACAGCTGGCTGGGTTTCTTGTCAATGGCGTGCAGCAAACCCACCATGCCCACATGCTTTTCCACATGAAGATTGACCTGCGGTACTTTCCAGTCGGGCCACTTGGACCGCACGGCAAACGCGATGTTTTGCCGCACCGTGAGCCAGGGCATGAGCGCATGGCTTTGGAACACCACGCCGCGTTCCAGGCTCGGGCCTGCGATCTCGCGGCCGTCCATGAAAGCATGGCCCGTGGTGGCGGTGTCCAAGCCCGCGAGCACATTCAAGATGGTGGTCTTGCCGCAGCCTGAGTGGCCGATGATGCAGACGAACTCGCCTTTGTCGATGTTGAAGGACACGTCCGAAAACACCGGCTTGTCGCTTTGGTAGGCCTTGCCCAGTTTTTCGATTTTGAGGAAAGCGTTCATGGCTTTGGCCTTGGGTTGGGGTGCATGGATGTGGGATGGCAAAGGTGCGATCAGCTCACGTTCAGTGGTTTCACTCCACATAGGTCACCGCCTTTTGCACTTGGGCAAATGCCAAGTCCAGCAACATGCCCACCACGCCAATCACCAGCACCGCAAAGATCACATTGACCAACGACAGGTTGTTCCACTCGTTCCAGACGAAATAACCAATGCCCGTGCCGCCCACCAACATTTCGGCGGCCACGATCACCAACCAGGCGATGCCCATGCTGATGCGCATGCCGGTGACGATGGTGGGCGCCGCGGCGGGCAAGATGACCAAAAAGGCTTTGCGCAGCGGTTGCACTTCCAGCGTGCTGGCCACGTTGAGCCATTCGCGCTTGACCGCAGCCACACCAAAAGCGGTGTTGATCAGCATGGGCCAGACCGAGCAGATGAAAATCACGAAGATGCCGCTGACTTCCGAATCTTTCAGGGTGTAGAGCGCCAAGGGCATCCAAGCCAGCGGGCTGATGGGCTTGAGCACCTGGATGAAGGGGTCAAACGCTTTGCGCATGAGGGGCGACATGCCAATCATGAAACCAACCGGCAACGCCACCAGCACGGCCAGGAAAAAGCCCAACGCCACGCGCCCCAGTGAATGCGCCAGCTGGATGCCGATGCCTTTGTCGTTAGGGCCTTTGTCATAGAACGGATTGGCCAGATGACCCAGCATGGCCTTGCCCACTTCGAGGGGCGGCGGAAAACCTGTGGATTTGACCGCGCCGGGGTCCTTGCCCATCATCTTTTGGTATTCGATGTCTTCCGCCGTCATGCCCGCCTTGGCAGCGCCTGCCACCGACGGCGCGGTAGCTGAGAGCTGCCAGGCCCCCAGAAACACCAGGAACATGAGCAGCGAGACCATGGCCGCGCGCAAATTGAGATGCGTGGTTTTCATGTGCCTTAGCCCATCTTGTTGATCGCAAAGCTCTTGATGTACTCCTCGGGCTTGGCCGGATCAAACTCTTTGCCCATGATCTTGTACTTGGGGTAAGGCGAGGTGGCCGCAAAGCTGTGGCCCAGCTCTTTCATGTGCTTGCGCGCATCCGTGATGAGGAACACTTTCTCAGCGATTTGCTTGTAATTCACATCGCCTTTGACGTAGCCCCAACGCTTCATTTGCGTGAGCATCCACACCGCCATGCTCTGCCAAGGCATGGGGTCAAAGTCCGCGCGGTCGGGCACGTTTTGCACCTTGCCCAAGCCATCGGCAAACTTGCCCGTGAGCACTTGGGCAATCACCGCTTCGGGTTGGTTCAGGTACTGCGCAGGTGAAATCACCTTGGCGATCAATTCTCTGTTTTCGGGCTTGCGCGCCATGGCCGCTGCGGTGAGCACCGCGCGGTAGAGCGCAGCGAAGGTGTTGGGGTTCTTTTGGATGAATTCGGTGCTCGTGCCAAAGGCGCAGCAGGGGTGCCCGTCCCACAGCTCTTTGGTCAGGATGTGGATGAAACCGACTTCGTCAAACACCGCACGTTGGTTGAACGGATCTGGGCCCAGGAAACCGTCAATGTTGCCCGAACGCAAGTTGGCCACCATCTCCGGTGGCGGCACCACGCGGATTTGCACATCGGTGTCGGGGTTGATGCCGTTTTCGGCCAGGTAGTAACGCAGCAAGAAGTTGTGCATCGAATAATCGAAAGGCACAGCAAACTTGAAGCCCTTCCAGTTCTTCGGGTCGCGGTTGTTTTTGTGCTTGACGGCCAGCGTGATGGCTTGGCCGTTGATGTTCTGGATGGTGGCCACGTTCATGGGCGTGGCATTGGCGCCCAAGCCCATGCTGATGGCCAAGGGCATGGGTGACAGGAAATGCGTCGCGTCATATTCCTTGTTGATCATCTTGTCGCGGATCAAGGCCCAGCCTGCGGTCTTGGTCACTTCGACACTCAAGCCCTGCTTTTGATAAAAGCCCAGTGGATCGGCCATGATGAGTGGCGTGGCGCAGGTGATCGGGATGAAGCCGATCTTGAGGTTGGTTTTTTCCAAAGGGCCTTTGCTTTGCGCCAAGGCTTGCAAACTGGCCACGGGCAATACGCTGGCAATGGCGGCCATGGCGGTCTTTTTGCCCACGGCGCGCAAAAACATGCGGCGCTCTTCGTCATGCGGGAACAGCGACTTGACCAAAGTGGCCTCGATGAATTCCTGACTGTAGGCCTCGAACTCTGCGGTCTCGGAGCGGGCGCGCAGTTGCGCAGCGGCAGCATCGGCGGCCACTTCGGCGTGGTGGTCTGCAGGCGAATGGTCACGGCCGCAGCTGCACTTG
>CAJBLW010000059.1 GCA_903953985.1 uncultured Burkholderiales bacterium | reverse complement strand
TGCTGGGCTGGACCGAGATGATCTACAACCACATCACGCTGCGCCTGCCGGACAGCGTCACGTCGGGCGAAAAACACTTTTTGATCAACCCCTTTGGCCTGCACTACAGCGAGGTCACGGCCAGCAACCTGGTCAAGATCGACGTGCAAGGCCGGGTGCTGGATGGCTCGCCTTACCCTGTCAACCCAGCGGGCTTCACGGTGCATGCCGCCGTGCACGAAGGCCTGGCCGGAGCGCATTGCGTGATGCACACCCACACCACGGCGGGTGTGGCGGTGGCCTGTGTGCAAGGCGGTTTGCAGCAGACCAATTTTTACAGCGCCCAGCTGCACAACATGGTGGCCTACCACGATTTCGAGGGCATCACCATCCACGCAGACGAAGCGCCGCGCCTGCTGCACAGCATCGGCGACAAACAAGCCGTCATCTTGCGCAACCACGGCCTGCTGGCCTGGGGGCACACCTTGGCGCAAACCTTTGCGGTGCTCTGGACCTTGCAACGCGCCTGCGAAATCCAGCTGGCCACCTTCAGCATGGGCCAGCCCATTGCCGTTTCCGAGGCCATTGCTGACAAATGCACCCGGGACGCCTTGCAATTCAACCCGAACCACGGCGCGGGCCAAGACGTTTTTCAATCGCTGGTGCGCCAAGTCGACCGGCAAGACAAAGGGTGGCGCGCATGAAAGTTTGTATTTACGGCGCTGGCGCCATCGGCGGCTGGATCGGGACGCACTTGGCACAGCAAGGCTGCAGCCTGAGTGCGGTGGCGCGAGGCGCCACACTCGAAGCCCTGCAACAAAACGGCTTGGTGCTGCTGCAAGGTGACCAGGAAATTCGCACCTCTTTGGTGGCACGCGAAAACCCGGCCGATCTGGGCGTTCAAGACCTGGTGATCGTGGCCGTCAAAGCCCCCGCCATGGCCGACGTGGCCCGGCAAATCGCGCCGCTGATCGGCCCCCACACCGTGGTGCTCACGGCCATGAACGGCGTGCCTTGGTGGTTTTTGCAAGGCTTTGGTGGGGCCTTGTCGGGCACCACTTTGCAATCGGTGGACCCGTCTGGCGTAATTGCCCAGCACATCCCAGCCGACCAGGTGATCGGCTGTGTGGTGCACTCGAGCTGCTCGGTCGACATGCCGAGCGTGATCCGGCACCACTTTGGCAACGGCTTGATTGTGGGCGAGCCCAGTGGGGCCGAGACGCCGCGTGTACAGGCGCTCGTGGCCTTGTTGGTGCAGGCGGGTTTCAACGCCACAGCCTCACCCCAAATTCAGAAAGACGTTTGGTACAAGCTCTGGGGCAACATGACCATCAACCCCATCAGCGCCTTCACCGGGGCCACCACCGACGTGATCCTGGACGACCCGCTGGTGCGCGGCTTTGTCTCCAGCATCATGCTCGAAGCCAAGGCCATCGGCGAGCGCATCGGCATCCCGATTGCTCAAACGCCAGAAGACCGCCACGCCGTCACGCGCAAGCTCGGGGCGTTTCGCACCTCGATGCTGCAAGACGTGGACGCGGGCAAGCCGGTCGAGCTGGATGCCCTGGTGGCCTCGGTCCGGGAGCTGGGCCAGCTGACGGATGTGGCGACACCCTTCACCGACGCCTTGCTGGGCCTTAGTCGCCTGCATGCCCGGGGTTTGGGGCTGTACCCTCAACCATGAGTTCAACTCACCTCTCCTCGCCTAGGGGTTTGACCGGTGCCGCCTTTGGCACCTTGCTGTTGATCGCGTTCATGATGGGGGCCAACCATGTGGCCGCCCGCACCGCCTTCAACCATGGGCTGGATGTGGTGACGGCCGTTACGGTGCGCAGCGTCATCACCGCCAGCGTGGTGGCGTTGATCTTGTGGCAGCAAAAAGTGGCCTTTCTCGTTTTGCCCGCGCAACGCAAATACCTGGGCGCGGTGGGCCTGCTCATTGCGGTTCAAAGCGTGTGTTTGTATTCGGCGGTGGCGCGATTGCCCGTTGCTTTGGCCTTGCTGGCCTTCAACACTTACCCACTGACCACGGCCCTGTGGGCCAGGATTTTGTACGGCCACCAACCCGAACGCGCCGTGCTTTGGGCCATGCCGGTGATGATGGCCGGGCTGGCCCTGGCGCTGGACGTGCTGGGCGCGGCCTCGGGCCTGGGTGCGGCGCGGCATTGGGGGGAGATCGGGGCCGGTGTGGCCTTTGCCTTGGCCGCTTCGGCCACTTTTGGCCTGGCCTTGGTGCTCATCCAGCACGAGACGGTGGGGGTGGACGGACGCCTGCGCACCTTCACCACCATGGCCACGGTGGGCGTACTGGCCGCCAGCGTGGCCCTTACGCAAGGCGGCTTTCAGTGGCCGCAGGCCGTGCCCGGTTGGTGGGGTCTGGCGATGCTGACTTTTCTGTATGGCACCGCTTTCACCATCATGTTCACCGTGCTGCCCAAGTTGGGCGTGGTGGGCAGCTCGGCCATCATGAACGTCGAGCCCATCTTTGCGCTGGTGCTGGCCTGGGTTCTGCTGGGCCAGTCCATTGCCCCCATGCAACTGCTGGGGGCGGCCGTGGTGGTGTCTGCCGTGCTGTGGCTGGGCTTGCGCAAGCCCTAAGGTTCAGCCTCATAAAGTTTGAAAGCATTGGGATGGATCTGAAACTTTTTTGATCCCGGAATAGCTTTGTCTGTCGTCCCGGATTTATTTTGTCATCCCGGACCTGATCCGGGATCCAGGTGCGCAGCTGGCATTTACCAAGGGCATCGCTGCACGCTGGATCCCGGGCCTTCGCCCGGGATGACAACATCAGGTGCTGCACTGACATGTCAACCTCATCGGGCCGGATCTATAAGGTCAGCGCAAACGGCGGATCAGGCTGGAAGTGTCCCAACGGCCGCCACCCATTTTTTGCACATCGGCATAGAACTGATCGACCAGCGCCGTGACCGGCAACCGAGCCCCGTTGCGCTTGGCTTCGTCCAGCACCAAGCCCAAATCCTTTCGCATCCAATCGACGGCAAAACCGAATTCAAATTTGTCGTCGGCCATGGTCTTGCCGCGGTTGTCCATTTGCCAGCTTTGCGCAGCGCCCTTGCCGATCACGTCCAGCACCTGGTGCATGTCCAGACCCGCTTGCTGGCCAAAGGCAATGGCTTCGGACAGGCCTTGCACCAAGCCTGCGATGCAAATCTGGTTGACCATCTTGGCCAACTGGCCCGCGCCCGATGCGCCCAGCAAAGTAAAGGCCCGCGAAAACGCCATGGCCGCTGGCTTGACGGCATCAAAGGCGGCCGCATCACCACCGCACATCACGGTGAGCATGCCGTTTTGCGCACCCGCCTGGCCGCCAGAGACCGGCGCGTCAACAAAGTGCAGACCTAGCTTTTGGGCTTGCGCGTACAGCTCGCGGGCGATTTCGGCAGACGCCGTGGTGTGGTCCACAAAAATCGCACCAGGCTTCATACCGGCAAAAGCACCGTCTTTGCCCAGCACCACGCTGCGCAAATCGGCGTCGTTGCCCACGCAGGCATACACGATATCGACGCCCGCTGCCGCTTCACGCGGGGTGGGGGCGGTGGCGTTGCCGGGGCATTCGGCGGCCCAAGCCGCGGCCTTGGCAGCACTGCGGTTGTACACAGTGACGTGGTGACCAGCGCGGGCCAAATGGCCGGCCATGGGGTAGCCCATCACGCCCAGGCCCAAAAAGGCAACTTTTTTGGCGGGGGCAGCATCGTAGGTTTTGGTGGCAATTTGGCTCATGGCGTGTCTCGCTGTAGATGAAGGAAAAGTGCTATTTTGGCAGCCTACCGGTGCTCTGGTGCGCACCGGGTGCTTTGGGCTGCCCAAGAGGTGACAGGGGCGCTTTTGGTACGCTCAGGCCATGAACCCCTCAATTGCTGACAACATTGCCCGCGTGCAAGCGCAAATGGCTGCCGCTTGCCAGACCACCGGGCGAACACCGGGCAGTGTGCAGCTGCTGGCCGTGTCCAAAACATGGGGACCCGATGCGGTGCGCCAGGCCCATGCCGCCGGACTCACTGCCTTTGGCGAAAACTACATCCAAGAAGCGGTGGACAAAATCACGGCATTGCGCGATTTGCCACTGGTCTGGCACTGCATCGGCCCCATTCAGAGCAACAAAACCCGATTGGTGGCCGAGCACTTTGATTGGGTGCACAGCATCGACCGCCTCAAAATCGCCCAGCGCTTGTCCGAGCAACGCCCAGAACACCTGCCGCCCTTGCAGGTGTGCATCCAGGTCAATGTGGACGGCGGCGACACCAAATCGGGCGTGAGCCCAGAAGAATTGCCCGCGCTGGCGCAAGCTGTGGCCACTTTGCCGCGCTTGCAACTGCGCGGCCTGATGACCATCCCCGAGCCCGCCGAAACCCCTGAACAGATGCGGGCAGTGCACGCGCAGGCCCAAGCGCTGTTAGAAAGCCTGCGCCAGCAAGGCCTGCCACTGGACACGCTGTCCATGGGCATGAGCGCCGACATGACCGAGGCCATTGCCGAAGGCAGCACGATGGTGCGGGTGGGCACGGCGATTTTTGGCCGACGCTGATGTCGCCTGAAACCTCCTCACAAACCACCACCCATTGCGCCCATGAATCCAGCCCATTCAAGTTTAAAAGTATCTTGATGAGTCTGTAACTTTTGTCATTCCGGGCTTTGCTAGGGATGACAAAGACCAGGTCTTCGCCCGGGATAAACAAATCAGATTCTGCGTTGACATATCCACTTCATTGGGCCGTGTCTATGGGGCGGCGCTGCTACGAATACTGCAGCTGAAACACGCTGCGCCGCTCGCCCACCGGCACCCCCGCCACATTCAGCAGCACCTGTGCACGCCAGGGGTCCAGTGCGGTGCGTTGCGCATCGTCGAGCCAACCCAGTTGGTCCAGCGCCTCCACGGTGGCCGCAAAAAGCGCGGCCTTATTGCCGTCCATGATCTTGATGGCCAGGGCCTGACCCCGCGCTCGGCTGGCCACCACCTGCACCCCATCGGCCCCCACTTTGGTCACCCAGTCGCCCCGACCCGCGCGCATGAAGTCAGCGTCGTTGCGTCCGGTGCCCGAGACCAATTCGGGGTGGGCAGTCATGGCTTGGCCCAGTTGTTCCAGACTCTCGCCATAAAGGCCGTCCGACTCAGGCTGGGCCAGCCTGGCATAGCTGCGGGCCAGGCGTGACAAGGGCATCGCGTAGTTGGGTGCCGAGCAACCGTCAATGCCCAGCGCCAGTTCTTCTTCGCTCAACCCGGCCAAGTGCGCCACGGCTTGGCGCACTTGTTGTTGCAAAGGATGGTCGACTTCGGTGTAACTGTCGGTGGGCAGGCCGTGCTGCACGCAATAGGCCAAAAAACCGCTGTGCTTGCCGCTGCAGTTGTGGTGCCGCTCATCGTAAGCAAAGCCTTCGGGCATGGGGCGCTCAAAAAACGTGAAGCGGTAAGGCACATGGCAGCCACAGCGCATCTGCCGCGTGGTCGTGCCGCTTTTGCGCAAGATGGACGACACCTGCTCAACATGCATCTCTTCGCCGTTGTGGCTGGCGCACATCATGGCGAGTTCGGTGGGGGTGAAACCAAAATGTGCCACGCCGCCCGACTGCACCAGCGGCAGCGCCTGCATGGCCTTGAGGGTCGAGCGGGTGAAGCACAGCCAGTGCGGGTTGCCCACTTGCGCCAGCACGCGGCCCTCGGTGTCGGTCACGGCCAGTGCGCCCATGTGCACGCATTCCTGGATGCCATTGCGGGTCAGTTCAATCAGCGGTGCAAAGTTCATGGGGCTGGTGGGTTCATTGAAAAACCCAGTTTAAGCGGCGCATGACTTCCCCAGCTGTCACCGGGGCAGCGTTGGGGCAGGGCGATGGGCGAGCTTGGACGGCAGCTGCCAGCGCAGCGGGCAGCGGCTTCAGTGGCCGCCCAGCACCACTGGGATTTCGGTGGCAGGGGGCGTGTTGCGGCTGCGGCCGCAACGCACGATGCCGTCGATCATGACCATGCCAATGCCGGGGATGTCACCCAACTGAACACTCTCCAGCAGGGTTTTGCCTGCCGTGTGCTGAGCCCGGTCCATGAAAACAAAATCGGCTGCCCGCCCGACTTCAATCAGCCCGCAGTTGAGGTTGCGGATACGGGCCGTGTTGCCGGTTGCAAAGCAAAACACCAGCTCGGCGGGGATGTTGGCCAGGCTGGACAGCAGCGCCACCATGCGCAGCATGCCCAGCGGTTGCACGCCAGAGCCTGCAGGGCCATCGGTGCCCAAAATGATGCGGTGCGGGCACTTGAGTTCAAGTGCCGCTCGTGCCGCTGCGATGGCCACGCGCTCATTGCCGTTGTGCACGATCTCGATGGCGCGTGAGGATTTTTCGCACAACTCACAGACATGCGCTTCGGGCAACGAGGTGTGCCCGCCGTTGATGTGCCCAATGACGTCGGCATCGGCTTCAAGCACCACATCCTTGTCGATCATGCCCGAGCCCGGAATCGAGGGGCCGCCGGTGTGGATCGTGCTTTGGATGCCGTGCTTGCGGGCCCAGGCCACCATTTGCTGGGCCTCGTACCCGGCCTTGACGGAGCCCAAGCCAACTTCCCCCAGCAGTGTGACGCCCGCATCGGCCAAGTCCTTGAAGTCTTGCTCGGTCATGCCTTTTTCGATGATGGGCGCGCCCGCGATCACCTTCACGCCGCCGGGTCGGAAGTTGTCAAAAGCGCGTTGCGCCGTGATGGCAAGGGCTTTGAGGCCGACGATGTCTTTGGGGCGGCCGGGCAAATGCACTTCACCGGCCGAGACCATCGTGGTCACCCCACCGTTCATGGTCGAATCTATCCAGCCGATCTGGTTTTGGCGCGGCGTCCAGTCGCCAAACACCGGGTGCACATGGCTGTCGATCAAACCCGGGCAGACACAGGTTTGCCGTGCGTCGATCACGGTTTGGGCGCCTTCCAGATCGCAATCTTTTTCGCGGCCTATTGCGGTGATCAGTCCGTCATGCACCACGAGGGTGTCCGCCTGCACAATGGGCTGATCCAGGTCGCCCGAGAGCAGCAAGCCAATGTTCGTGATCACGACTTTGCCGGATGCGCCGGTGGTGTTGATGTCTGCCATGGGGGGCTCCTCAGTGATGGGATGGAAGGGGGACATTGACCACGCGGAACACGGTGTCAATGACGAAAGATTTCCACTGCGCCACGGCCTGCGGGGCGTCGATGTTTTCCCCCAAAAAGGCCGACAGCGTGTACCGGTTGGACATGTAGAAATAGCCGGTGGCCGCGATCAGCAGGTAAACGTCGCGGGCCGATACGTCGGCGCGAAACAGTCCCTGCGATACGCCTGCACGCAAGATGTCATGGATCACGGCGATGGCGGGCGATGAAAATTCGCGCGCACGCAACGATTTCACGATGTGCTTGCCTTTGTGCAAGTTTTCAGTGTTGAGCAGGGTCACGAATTCCGGATGGTGGCGGTAGTAGTCCAGCACAAAATGAACCACTTGCTCCAAGGCAAGAAGCGGCGTGCTCACATCGATGGCCAATTGCGCCTCGGCGTCGTTCATGCGGCGGTAAATCGTCTCCAGCACTTCGATGAACAAGCCTTCCTTGCTGCCGAAGTAGTAGTAAATCATGCGGTCATAGGACATGGCTTGCCGAGAAATTTTTTCGACACTGCCGCCTTCATAACCGTGCTGCGCAAACACCTTGATGGCGGCGCGCAAAATGCTTTCGCGTGTTTGTTGCGCATTGTGTTCGCGCACCCCGACCACGCGCTTGGCACTCGTCTTGGCCAGGCTGGGCTTGGGTTGGCGTGCTGCAGTCACCATGTGTGTTTATTTCTCGACAAATGCCCGTTCAATCACAAAGTCACCAGGAATGCTGGTGTTGCCCTCCACAAAGCCCTGTGTCTCCAGCATGTGCTTGAGGTCGTTGAGCATGCCCGGGCTGCCGCACAACATCACCCGGTCTTGGGCTTGATTCAAGGTCGGCAAGCCCAAATCATTGAACAGTTTGCCATTTTCAATCAGCGACGTCACACGGCCCATGTTGCGGTAAGTCTCGCGCGTGACTGTCGGGTAGTAGCGCAGTTGCTGCCCGATCATGTCGCCCAGAAATTCGTGTTGCGGCAAGTGATCGACGATCAGGTCGTGGTAGGCCAACTCATCCACCTGACGCACCCCATGCACCACCACCACGGTTTCAAATTTTTCATAGGTCTCGGGGTCGCGGATGATGCTCAGAAACGGCGCCAAGCCCGTGCCGGTGGACAGCAGGTACAAGCGTTTGGCCGGAGTCAGGTAGTCGATCAGCAAGGTGCCGGTGGGCTTTTTACCGACGATGATGGTGTCACCCACCTGGATGTGCTGCAGGTGGGAAGTCAAGGGGCCTTCCTCGACCTTGATGCTCAAAAATTCCAGATGCTCTTCGTAGTTGGGGCTGGCGATGCTGTAAGCCCGAAGCAGCGGTTTGCCGTTCAAGCGCAGGCCAATCATGGTGAAGTGGCCATTGGAAAAACGCAGCGATGGATCACGTGTGGTGGTGAAGGTGAACAGGCGGTCTGTCCAGTGGTGCACGCTCAAGACACGTTCTTCAAGAAAGGCGCTCATGGTCGATCAAGGTCAGGTTGAACAAAGCAAAAAACCCTTTTTAGGGCAGTGCGCAAAAGCTTGGGGAAAACACTGTTGCACAGCAAAACAGGATGCGCTACATTGGATTTAATGTAGTGAATGCAACATTTAGGTGTTGTGAATGCTACACAGAATAGATCCGTCGTGCAAGTGCGCACTTCAGCTTATTGCCAAGCAAAAACCGAGATGACCGAACACTCAAAAACCGATGGACTTCCCGGCATGGAGACGCCTGCGACGCAGCAGGTGCCAGAGCGTGCCAAGCCGCGCAATGAGCGCATGAGCGGTGCCAAGATCGAGTGCAATGCCTGCCCCGTCCTATGCCAAATTTCTGAGGGTCGGCTCGGGGCTTGTGACCGTTATGCCAACCGAGATGGTTTGCTGGTGCGTGTGGACCCGGTGGTTTTTTTGCGCCGCACGCTCGAGAAAGATGAGCCGGTGTTGGTGCCATTCGCCTTGGGTGCATCCGATGAAGGATTGGCGTCATGGAATGGCGACTTGCTGCATACCGATCAAGTGTTTGTGACGGGCGTTGGCTCGTCGACCACCTACCCCGATTACAAGCCGGCGCCTTTCATCGTGTCTTCACAGGTCGAGGGTGTGGACATGGTGACCGTGGTCACCGAAGGCATTTTCAGCTACTGCAGTTTCAAGGTGAAGATCGACACCGATCGCTTTTTGGGTGCAGAGCAAGCCAATGTGCGCATGAAAGGCGAGGTGGTAGGGCATGTCACCACCGCCGAATATGGCTCGCAAATGCTGTCGCTCGGTGGGGTGCACCACCTGACCGGTGGCAGCAAAAAAGAGGGCCGCGTCACGGTAGACATGATGCAGGCTTTGGGCAACAAACAAGCGGTGGAGTTGACCATTGATGGCGGCGCGCAGCTGGTGATCCAGGCTGGGCAAGCACCGATTGTCAACGGCGTGGTGGAGCAGCGCATGCGCGTGGGCTGTGGCTCGGCCGTGGTGGGCATATTTGCCAAGCAATTTTTGGGACTGGCCGACGAGGTGGTGGTGCTGGACGACCACATCACCGGCGTCCTGACCGAGCACCAGGCGGGGCGCTGCCTGGACATGAAGCCTTCTGGCCTTGAGATGCGGGGGCGAAAATCGACGCCGGGTAGGTATTTTCAGGTGGCCAATCCGGGCAATGGTTGGGGCGGCACCGACATTGCAGACCCCTTGTCCATCATCGAAGGCTGGGACCCGAAGGTGGCCTGGCCGGGCTTGCGAATGCTCATGACCTCAACCACGGGTGAGCATGCGGCTTGGTATGTGCTCAACGCGCAATTGCAGGCCGTGCGGCAAGACATGCCTGCGGCGGTGCGGGACATCGTGGAACGCATTGGCGAGAACTGTGAGCCCTCGCTGTGCAGCGTGATGTTTCTGGCAGGTGCAGGCGGCAGTTTGCGGGCCGGCGTTACCGAAAACCCGGTCTTGCTCACCCGCGCCATCAAGCAGGCATTGGTCAATGTGACCTGTGGCGGTGCGCCCGCCTTTGTCTGGCCTGGCGGTGGCATCACGGTGATGTCGGATGTGCTGCGCATGCCAGACCACAGTTTCGGAACGGTGCCCACGCCCGCCATCATTGCCCCGATTGAATTCAGCATGCGGCTGTCGGACTACCAAGCTTTGGGTGGGCACATGGCGTACGTGCGGTCGCTCCAGGAAGTCTTGAAGCAGGGGTCCTGGCACAGCGACGGCGCCCCAACGGCCCTGTCATGGCAGGCCCAACCGCAATCCAACCCCTGGCCGCTCGGGCAAGACCCGATGCTCGGATGAGGTACCGCGCGTGAGTGCTACTCGTCATCGCTTGCCCGACAGTCGCTGGCATTTCCAACACGGTCCCATGGACATCGTGATCGGCGCCGACCCTTGGGGTCCCGAGGGTGAAGCGGCCTTGGCGCTCGCTCACGAGGAGGCCTGGACGCGCTTTGAGCCCTTGCTGGCGGAACTGATGGCCGAATGGCCTGTGTTGCGCTTGCCGGTGCAAGCGGGTGAGCGCTGCCCCTTGCAAGGTGGTGTGGCGCGGCGCATGTGGCAGGCCTGTGCACCTTGGGCAGACCAGACCTACATCACGCCCATGGCCGCGGTGGCGGGCAGTGTGGCGCAAGAGTTGTTGGCTTGTTATGTCCGTGCAGGCGTGGCGCGTGCCTGGGTCAACAACGGGGGCGACATTGCTTTGCACCTGGCGCCAGACCAGTCCGTGCGGGTGGGCCTGTACGCCGATCTGGCGCGTTTGCAAGTTCAAGAGTTGATGCAAGGGCTGAATCTTGATGGTGCGTTTGAAGTGACCCACGCCATGCCTGTGCGCGGCGTGGCCACCAGTGGCTGGCGCGGGCGCAGTTTTTCTTTGGGCATTGCCGACAGCGTGACGGTGCTGGCCGCCACGGCGGCACAGGCCGATGCGGCAGCCAGCATCATTGCCAATGCCGTCAATGTGGCGCATCCAGGCATCGTTCGTCAGTCGGCAAACAGCCTGAGTGACCTGACCGATCTGGGTGATTTGCAAGTGACAGTGGATGTGCCGAGCTTGCCTGTAGAGTGGGTTCAACGCGCCCTTCATGCAGGGTGGCAGCGCGCACGAGAATGTCAGGCGCAGGGCCTGATCGCAGCGGCGGTACTGGTGTGTCAGGGGCAGTCGCGATTGTTAACGATGGCTGCAACGCCTGCCCCCTTATCCTTTGAGGAAAACCCTCTGGCCTTGGCCTGAGACATGCTTATGGTGATGAAATGATTGAGATACGACGCGTGTTCACCCAAGTGGAAGAAATCTTCCATGAGTTCGGTCCTGCACCGGACCAACCACTGCTGCGTGGGGCGATTGGTGCGGTGCTGACCAACCCCTATGCCGGGCGCTACGAGCCCAACATCCTGCCCATGATGGAGGCCTTGCAGGACGTGGGCATTGACATGGCGCGCCAGCTGCTGGTGGCCATGGATGTGCCTGCAGAGCGCATCGCCACGTATGGCAAGGGCGCCATTGTGGGTGAGTTCGGTGAACTGGAGCACGGTGCACTGTGGCATGTACCGGGGGGCTACGCCATGCGCGAATTGCTGGGCTGGAAGGGTGACCGCGCCGCGTACACGTCAGGCAAGGTCGATGAAAAGCCCACCGGCCAGCCAGGCAATGCCTTGGCCATCGTGCCTTCAACCAAAAAAGTCGGCCCACCCGGTGCTGCCCTGGACGTACCGCTCACCAACATCAACGCCTCTTATGTGCGCGGCCAGTTTGACGCCATCGAGGTGCGTGTGCCTGGCGCGCCGCTGGCCGATGAAATCGTCTTCATTCTGGCCATGACCACCGGCTACCGCATCCATGATCGCGTGGGTGGTTTGCGTGCCCAAGACATCAACCAGTGGAACGGTCTGCGCTGATTCCGTACGACCACCCCACAACCCCTCAAGGAGACGTCTTCGATGACCGCACAAATCCGAAAAATCATTGTTCAAGTGGACGAGACACGGCTTGAAATGGGCCGTGCCGTCACCCCCCCCACACGCCGCGCTTTGGCCATGGCCGTGATCGCCAACCCCTACGCCGGGCGCTACAGCGAAAACCTGGACGAGTTGATCGCCATCGGTGAAGCGCTGGGCGCCTTGCTCGGACAAAAATGCGTGCAGGCTTTGGGCATTGAGCCTGGTCAGGCACACAGTTATGGCAAAGCCGCCATCGTGGGTGAAGCCGGTGAACTCGAACACGCCGCCGCCATCTTGCACCCCAAGCTGGGCGCGCCTTTGCGTGCAGCCGTTGAAAAAGGCGCTGCACTGGTGCCTTCGGCCAAAAAACGTGGCGGCATGGGCACAACCATTGATGTGCCCTTGGGCCACAAGGATGCGGCTTTCGTGCGCAGTCATTTTGATGCCATGGAAGCACGTGTGAGCGATGCGCCGCGCGCACAAGAAATTGTGGTCGCGGTGGTGGTGACGGACAGCGGACGTCCACTGCCGCGCATCGGCGGTTTACAAGTGCATGAGATACAAGGTCAGGACGGTTTGCGCTGACGCGCAGACCCCCTCGTTCAGAAATCGTTTTTTTACCCCACCCAAGGAGATCCTTCATGAAAGCAGCCAACCCTCTACGCCGTGCCATTGCGCTGGCAGCCCTTGCCTGGGTCGCCGTGCCCGCGCAGGCCCAAAACACCTTCAAGATCGGGGAACTCAACAGCTACAAAGCCCAACCCGCTTTCCTGGAGCCCTACAAAAAGGGCATGGAACTGGCCATTGACGAGATCAATGCGGCCGGTGGCGTGATGGGCAAGAAGTTCGAATTGATCACACGCGACGACAACGCCAACCCGGGAGATGCCGTGCGCGTGGCCGAAGAGCTGATCTCGCGTGAAAAGATCGATGTGCTGACAGGCACCTTCCTGTCCAACACCGGTTTGGCCGTGGCCGACTTTGCCAAGCAGAAAAAAGCCTTCTTCCTGGCCGGGGAACCGCTGACCGACAAGCTGACCTGGCAAGGCGGCAACGCCTACACTTTCCGTTTGCGCCCCGGCACCTACATGCAGGCGGCCATGTTGGTGCCTGAAGCGGTCAAGCTCAAGAAAAAACGCTGGGCTGTGGTTTACCCCAACTATGAATATGGCCAGTCCGCCGCTGCCGCATTCAAGACCTTGCTCAAAGCCGCCCAGCCCGATGTGGAGTTTGTGGCCGAGCAGGCGCCACCGCTGGGCAGACTCGACGCGGGCAGCGTGGTGCAGGCCCTGGCCGATGCCAAGCCCGATGCGATCTACAACGTGTTGTTTGGTGCCGACCTGTCCAAGTTTGTGCGTGAAGGCAACACCCGTGGCTTGTTCCAGGGCCGTGAAGTCGTCAGCATGCTGACCGGCGAGCCCGAGTACCTGGATCCGCTCAAGGACGAAACCCCGAACGGCTGGATCGTGACGGGTTACCCCTGGAACAACCACAACACCAGAGAGCACAACGCTTTCTTGCAGGCTTATCAAGCCAAGTTCAAGGACTACCCTCGCTTGGGCTCGGTGGTGGGTTACGCCATGATCAAGTCGGTCGCTGCCGGTGTGGCCAAGGCCCAGAGCGCCGATTCTGAAAAATTGCGCGTGGCCTTCCGTGGCCTGCAGGTGGACACACCGTTTGGCAAGATCACCTACCGCGCCGAAGACCACCAGTCGACCATGGGCGCTTTTGTGGGCCGCACCAAGAACGAGGGTGGCAAAGGCGTGATGGTGGATGCGCGTTATCTGGATGGTGCGCAGTACCAACCGCCAGCCGCCGAAGTCAAGAAGTCGCGCAACGCCGACTGATGGATTTGTTCCACGCTTGAGTGTGTGACATCCCCTGGGGACATGCCCCATGGGGATGCCGCGCTGGGCCTTTCTAGAAACGATCGACTCATGAGCTTTTCCGGATTTTTAGTTCAACTCCTCAACGGACTGGCCGCTGCATCGTCCTTGTTTTTTGTGGCAGCAGGGCTGTCGCTCATTTTTGGTGTGACGCGCATTGTGAATTTTGCGCACGGCTCGTTTTTCATGGCGGGCATCTACATCGCCTACAGCGTGGTGGAGCGCTTTGCCAGCAGCATCGGATTTTGGCCTTCGCTGGCCGTGGCTGCCCTGGCCGTGGGTGTGCTGGGGGCGGTCATCGAGATGCTGCTGTTGCGCCGCATTTACAAGGCCCCCGAGTTGTTCCAATTACTGGCCACATTTGCCCTGGTACTGGTGCTCAAGGACGCGGTGCTGTGGCTGTGGGGCCCTGAAGAGTTATTGGGCCCACGCGCGCCGGGCCTGGCCGGTTCGGTGTCCATTTTGGGACGTCAGTTTCCCATGTATGACCTGTTTTTGATCGTGGCGGGGCCAGTGGTGCTGGCGCTGCTTTGGCTGCTGCTCACACGAACCCGTTTTGGCACCTTGGTGCGTGCGGCCACGCAGGACCGCGAAATGGTCAGCGCCTTGGGTGTGAACCAAGCCTGGTTGTTCACCACCGTGTTTGCGCTGGGTGCTTTGCTGGCCGGATTGGGCGGCGCTTTGCAGTTGCCCCGCGAGCCCGCCAACCTTGAAATGGACCTGCACATCATCGGTGCAGCCTTTGTCGTGGTGGTCGTAGGGGGCATGGGCTCGATCCCCGGGGCGTATCTGGCCGCCTTGCTGATTGCCGAGGTCAAGGCTGTGTGCATCTGGCTGGGTGTGGTGGATGTGTTCGGTGTGTCGGTATCTTTTTCTAAGCTCACCCTGGTGGTGGACTTTTTGGTCATGGCGGTGGTGCTGGTGTGGCGGCCCTGGGGGCTGCTGGGCAAAGCCCAGGCACCCAGCCGCTATGTGGGCATGCGCGAAGAGCCTTTGCGCCCCGCCAGCAAGGCCTACTTGGTGGCCGCATCCGTGTTGGGTCTGGTGATGGTGGCCATGCCCATGCTCACGGCCAGCTCGCCCTACACCACGGTGCTGTTGATTGACCTGCTCATTGCAGCGCTGTTTGCGGCCAGCTTGCACTTCATCATGGGTCCTGCGGGCATGCATTCCTTTGGGCATGCGGCTTACTTTGGTTTGGGCGCTTACGGCGCGGCGCTGCTGGTGCGTGCGCTGGGTTTGTCCATGGAAATGGCGCTGCTGGTGGCACCGCTGGTGGCAGCCTTCGGTGCTTTGATCTTTGGCTGGTTTGCCGTGCGTCTGTCGGGGGTTTACCTGGCCATGCTCACGCTGGCTTTTGCGCAGATCACCTGGGCCATCACCTTCCAGTGGGACAGTTTCACGGGCGGCAGCAATGGTTTGACGGGCGTGTGGCCTTCCGAGTTGTTCAGCGACAAGCGCATGTATTACTGGCTCACTTTGGGCCTGGTGGCAGCGGGTGTGTTGTGGCTGCGCCGTGTTTTGTTCTCGCCTTTTGGCTATGCCTTGCGCGCGGGGCGTGACTCGGTGCTGCGGGCCGATGCGATTGGCATCGACGTCAAGCGCTTGCAGTGGCTGGCTTTCATTTTGGCGGGGGGTGTGGCCGGGCTGGCGGGGGCGCTGTATGCCTTTTCCAAGGGCAGTATTTCGCCCGAATCCTTGAGTGTGAGCAAGTCGGTGGACGGCCTGGTCATGGTCTTGCTTGGGGGCATCCAAACCCTGGCTGGCCCCGTGGTCGGCGCGTTCAGCTTCACCTGGCTGCATGATGTGGTGGCGCGCAACACCGATTATTGGCGCGCCATGCTGGGCGCCATCATCCTGATTTTGGTGCTCTTATTCCCCCAAGGCATTGCCGGATCGGTGCAAGGGCTGTGGGAGCGACTGCGGTCCAGATCTTCGACTGCGGGGGGGGCTGCACCATGAGCGCACCACTGTTGCAAGTGACCAACCTGGGCAAGTCTTTTGGCGGCGTCAAGGCCGTAGACGGCATCAGTTTTGATCTGTCCCCGGGGGAACTGCTGGCCCTGATCGGCCCCAATGGGGCAGGCAAGACCACCACCTTCAACATGGTCAATGGTCAGCTGCATGCCGACCAGGGCTCCATAAAGCTTCAGGGCCAAGAGCTGGTGGGCCGAAAGCCCCGCGACATCTGGCGACAGGGCGTGGGGCGGACCTTTCAGATTGCCGAAACCTTCGCCTCGCTCACGGTGGTGGAAAACGTGCAGATGGCTTTGCTCTCGCACGATGACTTGCTGCTGTCCATGTGGCGGCGCGCTGCGAACCATCGTCGTGATGACGCGCTGGCATTGCTGGACCAGGTGGGCATGAAGGCGCAGGCCGACCGGCCTTGCAATGTGCTCGCCTATGGCGATGTCAAGCGGGTGGAGTTGGCGGTGGCCATGGCCAACAGCCCCAAGCTGTTGTTGATGGACGAGCCCACCGCAGGCATGGCGCCCAAAGAACGCAACGAACTCATGGCCTTGACCAAAGACCTGGTCATCCAGCGCGGCATGGCAGTGCTGTTCACCGAACACAGCATGGACGTGGTGTTTGCCTATGCCGACCGCATGATCGTGCTGGCCCGGGGCCGCTTGATTGCGCAAGGCAAACCCCTGGAAATTCGCGACCACCCCAAGGTGCAGGAAGTCTATTTCGGCACCGGCAAGACATTTGAAAAGAGCAAGGCATGAGCAATTCAGACATTCTGCTCGAAGCCAAAGGCCTGGCCGCCTGGTATGGCGCGGCACAAATCCTGTACGACGTGGACCTGCAGGTGCGCCGTGGCGAGGTGGTTGCCCTCATGGGGCGCAACGGCGCTGGCAAATCCACCACCCTGAAGGCCTTGATCGGCATGATCGGTCGCAGACGCGGGCAGATCACGTTCATGGGGCACGACCTGTCGCACAGCGAACCCCACCATGCGGGGCGGCTGGGCTTGGGCTTTGTGCCGGAAGACCGTCGGGTGTTCACCGACCTGACCGTCATGGAAAACTTGGAAGTGGGTCGGCAGCGCATTCGCCAGTGGCCCGATGGCACCACCGCACCCCACTGGACGCCCGAACGCCTGTTTACGCTGTTTCCCAACCTGGGTGAAATGCCCCAGCGCCACGGTGGCAGCATGAGCGGCGGCGAACAACAAATGCTCACCGTGGCCCGCAGCCTCATGGGCAATCCGTTTTTGGTGCTACTCGATGAGCCTTCTGAAGGCGTGGCGCCGGTGATTGTGGAGCAGATGGTGCAGATGATTCTGGCACTCAAAGCCCAAGGTGTGAGCATCTTGCTGTCCGAGCAAAACATGCACTTCGCCGAGCTGGTGTCAGACCGGGCCTATGTGCTTGAAAAAGGCCAGATCCGCTACCAAGCGAGCATGCAGGAATTGGCCGCCAACGAAGAAGTCAGGCGCTCGTATCTGAGCGTTTGAACTGCCTGATCCCACCCTGCCCTCGCAATGACCGAAGCCTTTGTCCAAGTCAATCAGGTACGGCATGCGTTGACCGAGACCACGCGCCATACCAACTTGCTGCATGTTTTGCGCAATGACCTGCAGCTCAACGGCCCCAAATACGGCTGCGGCCTGGGCGAATGCGGTTCTTGCACCGTGTGGGTGGACGGTGTGGCTGCGCGGGCCTGCGTGATCCCCGCGCACGGGGTCGCCGGGCGCAGTATCACCACGCTCGAGGGCTTGCCTGCGCTGCACGCGCAAGCTGGCCAATTGCACCCGGTGCAGCAAGCCTTTGTCGATGCCCAGGCTGCCCAGTGTGGTTACTGCCTCAATGGCATGGTCATGATGGCCGCGGCCTTGCTGGCCCGAAATCCGAACCCGAGTGAGGCCGATGTGCGCAGAGAGTTGTCCGGCAATCTGTGCCGCTGTGGCACGCACCTTGAAATCATCCAGGCGGTGCTGTTGGCTGCCAATCGCATGGGACAGCCGAAATGACCCGACGAGCTGAGTGGCCCCAGCGGCGCGCTGATTTTCATACGGCACAAGGCGTGTTGCTCATCACGCGAGAGCCGCCCCCCCCGCCGCCGCCCGTCAAGGGCCAACCGATGGCGGTCCCGGGCAACCCGGCCGAGGGCGTGGAGATTTTGTTGGCCGTGTGGGACGACGGCAGTGTCACCGCTTTGAACGGCCACGTGGACCTGGGCACGGGCATTCGCACCGCGCTGTCGCAACTGGTGGCCGATGAACTGGACGTGGCGCTGTCCCAGGTGCACACGGTGCTGGGCAGCACCGCGCTGGCACCCAACCAGGGGGCCACGATTGCCAGTGCCACGCTGCAAATTCATGCCGTGCCTTTGCGAGCGGCTGCGGCGCAGGCCCGGGCTTGGTT
The DNA here is from genome assembly GCA_903953985.1 of uncultured Burkholderiales bacterium. Taxonomy (GTDB): domain Bacteria; phylum Pseudomonadota; class Gammaproteobacteria; order Burkholderiales; family Burkholderiaceae_C; genus Limnohabitans_A. Next base: position 1,092 of record CAJBLW010000059.1, on the reverse strand, counting down.
GTTGGCCCAGGCCGCAGTTGCGCTGGGTGTTCCGGTGGATGATCTGCAGGTGCAAGACGGGGTGGTGTCTTCGCGTTCAGATCCTTCGCGCCAGTGCGCCTATGGCCAGCTGCTGCAGGCACAACACGTCACGCTCACCCTGGCGCTGGCGACACCTTTGAAGCCTGCCAGCGAGCACCGCCTGATCGGTCAGAGCGTGCAACGGGTGGACATCCCCGCCAAGGTCAGCGGTGAACAGGTGTTTGTGCACGACATGCGTGTGCCCGGCATGCTGCACGGGCGTGTGGTGCGCCCCCCGTATGCCGGGGCTGACCATGGTGACTTCATCGGCAACACGCTGGAATCGGTGGACGAGTCTTCCATCGCGCACATTGCGGGTGTGCGTGCGGTGGTGGTCATCCGCGATTTTGTGGGGGTGGTCGCTGAGCGCGAAGAGCAGGCCGAGCAAGCCATGCGCGAGTTGCGCGTGCAATGGAAAGACTGGCCCGGACTGCCTGAACTCGGCCATGTTGAGCAAGCCCTGCGCAACAACCCGTCCACCCAACGCCGACTGGTGGACGAGGGCGATGTGGACGCTGCATTGGCCCAGGCGTCTGAGCGTTTGTCGCGCACCTATGTGTGGCCCTACCAACTGCATGGCTCGATCGGTCCGTCTTGTGCCGTGGCGCTTTGGCAGGGTGAAGCAGCAGATGCTTCGTCTCCACAACAGCCAGGTCTCATCGTCTGGGCAGGAACGCAAAACCCGCATGTGCTGCGCGCTGATCTGGCTCGCCTCATGGGCCTGGCCGACACCGCCATCGATGTGGTCCGCATGGAAGCGGCCGGTTGCTATGGCCGCAACGGCGCCGACGATGTGGCCGCCGATGCCGCCTTGTTGGCCCGCGCCGTGGGGGCGCCTGTGCGCGTGCAACTCACGCGCGAACAAGAACATGCCTGGGAGCCCAAAGGCGCAGCCCAGCTGATGGATGTGCGCGGCGGGCTGAACGCCGATGGTACGGTGGCGGCCTATGATTTTGAAACCAGCTACCCCTCCAACGGCGCGCCCACATTGGCGCTCTTGCTCACCCGCACGGTGGAGCCTCTGGCGCAAGC
>CAJBLW010000058.1 GCA_903953985.1 uncultured Burkholderiales bacterium | reverse complement strand
CCACGCCTCGATTGGTCTTTGCTGCGCCCTGGCCCAATGGGATGGCCAAACCTTGCAAGTCTGGACCCATAGCCAGGGCATCCAGAATCTGCGCGATGACCTGACCACGGCCTTGGGTCTGGACAAACAGGCAATCGTGATGCGGCATGTGGAAGGGGCCGGATGTTATGGCCACAACGGTGCCGACGATGTGGCGTTTGATGCGGCCCTGTTGGCGATGGCCCAGCCGGGTGATCCTGTGCGGGTCGTCTGGTCTCGTGCGGACGAGTTGTCGCAAGCGCCGCTGGGCAGCGCCCACCTGGTCTCGCTCAGGGCCCGTTTGAACGCGCAGGGGCGCATCAGCCACTGGCACCACGAACTGTGGGCCAACGGTTACAGCTCCCGGCCTGGTCGCGCGTTGATTCCCACCTTGCTGGGGGCTTCGCAGCGCGCACAGGGGCAGCCCGCGCCTATTGCCATCAACCCGCCGCTGGCCGCAGGGGGAGGCTCGGACCGCAATGCCATTCCAGGTTATTCGTTTGACAACACCCATGTGGTGAACCACCGGCTGACGGTCATGCCGATTCGAACCTCGGCCATGCGGGCCCTGGGGGCGTTTGCCAATGTGTTTGCCATCGAGTCCTTCATGGACGAGCTGGCCCATGTCAGCGGACAAGACCCTTTGCAGTTTCGCAAACTGCACATGGAGGACCCCAGAAGTCTCGCCGTTTTGAATGCCGTGGTCGACCGCAGCACCTGGTGGCACAAGCCCAAAGCCGAGGGAGAGGGCCATGGGCTGGCCTGGGCCCGCTACAAAAACACCTCGGCATGGTGCGCTGTGCTGGCGCGCGTGCAGGCAGGCGAGACACTGCGTGTGTTGCAGCTCGATGTGGCCGTCGATGTGGGCCGTGTGGTGGACTTGGACGGTGTGATCAACCAAACCGAAGGCGGTGCCTTGCAAGGCATGAGCTGGGCCCTGAAAGAGGCGGTTCAGTTTGACCGCACGCGCATCACGACCCAAAGCTGGGCCGATTACCCGATCTTGCGTTTCAGTGAGGTGCCCGAATTGACCATCCATGTGCTGGACCAGCCGGAGCAACCGTCGCTGGGGGCAGGCGAGTCGGTGCAAGCCCCCGTGGCTGCCGCTTTGGGCAATGCCTTGTTCGACGCCTTGGGGGTGCGTGTTCGCCACTTGCCCTTGTCGCAGGACCACATCCTTCAGGCGCTGAACGCGTCGCAATGACATGGCTGTTCTGACATGACCTCATTCACATCGACCCTGGTGGACATTTGCAGTGCTGGCGCTGGGCGCGTCTGGGTAGACCAATGCCTTGCCATGCCGCAATGGGCCCAAATGGCGCAGTACCGCACTCGCTATGCGGCTTTGCAAAGCACGCTGGACGAGGTGAGCCGCCGCCTGGAAGAGGGGCAAGACTGCCACCTGTGCGTGCTCACCCCGGAGGCCATCCGCTTTTTGCAAACCCGCTGGCCGGAGCGCATCGACGCGGCGGGGTCTTTGGGCCAAGCCGAGACCGGCTGGGTGAGCCTGGCAGGTGATGCCCAGTCCTACGATGTCGCCACCGTGCAAGCTTTGCGCCAGACCCTGATGTCCCTGGACGTTTTGTTGGTGCCGGATTTGCAGCAGTCCTCGGGTGGGCGGCATTTGCAGCGTGTGCTCGACCAACTGGCTATTCCTGCAGCGGACATGCCCGTCAT
>CAJBLW010000057.1 GCA_903953985.1 uncultured Burkholderiales bacterium | reverse complement strand
CCGTTGAGCAGGTAGTAGCCGCCTTTGTCCTCTGCCTTGAGCTTCATGCTCAGCACATCCGAGCCCGCGCCGGGTTCGGACATGGCCAAGGCGCCGACGTGCTCGCCGCTGATCAATTTGGGCAAGTATTTGGCACGCTGCTCGGGCGTTCCGTTGCGCTTGATCTGGTTGACGCACAGGTTGGAATGGGCGCCATAGCTCAAGCCCACACTGGCGGAAGCTCGGGAAATTTCCTCCATCGCGATCATGAGGGCCAGGTAACCCATGTTCGCGCCGCCGTATTCCTCGCCCACGGTGATGCCCAGCACGCCCAAGTCGCCCATCTTGCGCCACAGGTCCATCGGGAACTGGTCGCTGCGGTCGATTTCGGCAGCGCGCGGGGCGATTTCGGCTTGGGCAAAGTCGCGCACCGCATCGCGCAGAGCGTCAATGTCTTCACCAAGTTGAAAATTCAGGCCAGGCAGGTTGTTCATAGGTTCTCCGTTGAGCGTTGGGCGTTGAGCGTCGTGTGTGTTTGTGCGGTTGTATCAGGCCTCACGCTGAACGTTGAATGCTCAACGCAAAACACCGACCGCACTAGTAAGTTTTGGCTACTGGCACCAGCGTCGACTGCATCACCGCGCAGTCCGAGCGTTTGCCAGTGTCGTCGATGTGCACCACCTCGGCTGTGGTCACGATGATGCGTTTGCCCGCCTTGGTGACGCGGCCAGTGGCGCGAATTTCTCCGCCTTGAAAGTTAGAGAGAAAGTTGATCTTGTATTCCACGGTGGTAACTTCCATGCCGTCTGGCGAGACGGTCAGTGCAGCGTACCCGGCGGCTATGTCCGCCAGTGCGCCAATGGCTCCACCGTGGTAGCCGCCTTGTTGTTGCGTGACCTTGTCGCTGTAGGGCACCGCCAGTTCGACCTGCCCGACCGTGGCGGACAACAGGCGCACACCCAAGTGGTTCATCATGCCTTGGCGGGCCAGGCTCTGGGCAACACGCTCGTGGGGGGTCAGGGCTGGGGTCACATCGCATCCGGTGGTTAAAGTCAAACCGAACTGTAATTGACGTTTACGTCAACGTCAACCAATAGCAGGTGCCCAGCATGCCCGCAACGCGGGGTCTTGGTACGGCCCAAACAGCGGGGATCAGCTGGTCGGAACGGCCTTGTTGGCCTTGTTCAGCAAACTGCGGGTCTCTTTTTCGTGGGTTTTGACTTCGTCCAGCGTCGCCTCCAGGTCGGCCAGCTGCGACTCCAGCTGTTGGCGATGTTCGGCCAGCACCACGAGGACTTTTTTGAGCTGCGGTACCGTATCGCGAGGGCTGTCGTACATGTCGATCAGTCCCTTGGCTTCGTTGAGCGACAAGCCCAGCCGCTTGGCGCGCAAGGTGAGTTTCAAACGGGTGCGGTCGCGGGCCGAATACACGCGGTTGCGTCCCCCTGGGCCGGAACGCTCGGGTTCGAGCAAGCCCATGTCTTCGTAAAAACGAATGGCGCGGGTGGTCAGGTCAAATTCTTCGGCCAGATCGCTGATCGTGTAAGTGTTCGCCATGGCGTGGGGTCCTCACCGTCTTGCGCAAGGGGGACAGCCCTGCGAAAAGCCGCCTCCTAAAATAACGATTCATATTTGACGTTAACGTTAACGTCAATGGTCCGAATGCTAACCGAAACCCACTGACGCATGTCCACCTTGCCCACTGACCGCGCCCTGGCAACGCCGCAAGCGTGCGTCACCCCGCCCCCATTGCATTACCCCTTGGGTGAGCAACTGCCATCTTCCGGCTCGGCTGTGGAGGTGGCCCCAGGTGTTTTTTGGCTGCGCATGGGCCTTCCCTTTGCCCTCAACCACATCAACCTTTGGTTGCTGCGTGACCGACTGCCCCATCCCACTCAATCCGGCTTAATGCAAGAAGGCTGGACGGCGGTGGACTGCGGCATCGACAACGCGGCCACCCGTGAGGCTTGGTTGCAGGTGGAGCAAAAGGTGCTGCAAGGCCTGCCGATACTTCGCGTGTTGGTGACCCACATGCACCCGGACCACATGGGCCTGGCGCATTGGTTGTGCGAGCGCTGGCAAGCCCCTTTGTGGATGAGCACCAGCGAATTCCAGTCGGCGTTGCTCGCCTGCAGCGGACTTTCCAATTTTGGCGGAGCACCTACCGTGGCTTTTTTCACAGCGCATGGGTGGAACAAGCCTGACGAACTGAAACAGGTGCAGGCCCGGATCGGCTATTACCCCAGCATGGTGCCGAAAATTCCGAACGCTTATGTGCGCTTGATGGAAGGTGCGCGTGTGCGCATTGGAGACCGCATCTGGCAGTGCATCAGCGGCTATGGCCACTCGCCTGAACACATGGCTTTGCTCGATGCGCAACAGCAGTTGATGATCAGCGGCGACATGCTGCTGCCGTCCATTTCCACCAACGTCAGTGTCTACGCCATGGAGCCTGAAGGCAACCCGCTGCAGTGGTTCCTGGATTCTCTGGACAAGATGTCGCAGTTGCCAGACACCACCTTGGTGCTGCCCTCGCATGGGCGGCCCTTTCAAGGCGCCGCCACGCGCATTGCGCAACTGCAGTTGCACCATGCCGAGCGCTTGGCCGAGTTGTTGCTGGCCTGCCATTCACAGGCCTGCTCTGCTTACGAACTCTTGCCCGTGCTGTTCAAACGGCCCCTCGATGTTCATCAGACCACCTTCGCCCTGGGCGAAGCCGTGGCCCACCTGAACCTGCTGTGGCTATCAGGCCAGATGCACCGTGAACGCGGAGCTGACGGTGTGTTGCGTTTCAGCACAAACTCCGTCTGATGACAGGCCCACTCAGTCTTCTTTGAGGTCCAACGGTGCCCGTCGCAAGGCCTTGCGACGTTGGGCGTAGTCGGGCATGACCTCGCCCACGGTTTCCCAAAATCGGGGGCTGTGGTTCATCTCGCGCAGGTGCGCCAGCTCGTGCACCACCACGTAGTCGATCTGGCTGATGGGCAAGTGGATGAGCCGCCAATTCAGGCGGATGTGGCCGTCGACGCGGGCGCTGCCCCAGCGCGTGCTGGCGCTTGACAGGCTGAGCTTTTGCCAACGCACGCCCAACAGGGGTGCAAAGTGGTGCAGGCGCTCTTCAAACAAGACCTTGGCCTGCTTTTTGAGCCAAGCCTGCGCAGCATCGCGCACCTGGGTCACCGAGGCACCCGGCGGCACCGTCACGGGCAGCACCTGCTCGGGTGCCAAGTCTTGTCCAAGCACGCGCCCCACACCACGTTCGAGCACACACAACTGCACTGTGCGTCCCAAAAACGGCACTTCGGCGCCATGCCGCCACTCGATGGCTTTTTGAAACTGTTCGGTCTGCCGCTCTTTGAATTGCTGCAACTTGGCCACAATCCAAGCACCTTTTTCCTGCACCGCGGCATCCACCTCGCGCAAAGTCACCCAGTTGGGCGCGCGTACCACCAAACCATCGGCCCCCACCAGAAAGCCAATGCTCTTGCGGCGCGAGCGTTCAAAACGGTAAGACACCGTGACGCCTTGAAGCTGGCTGTGACGGTTGGCGGTGGGGTGGGAGAAGCCCAAACAACTGTCCTCTGGCTGAGCCAAAGGAAATGCCGGTTCCCTTGTGCTGGGTGCTGGCGCAGAAGTTTCGGGAGATGCAGATAAAGCATTTGGCTCACGCACATCTGCTGTGGGTGCGACCGAGACGGGCGGTGCGGGCTGCACCGGGTCACCCCCGGTAAAAAAGTCCAGCACAAACTGCAAAGGCGCGCGCATGCTTCGCCAAGCCTTGGTCATTGCCCGGAGGCAGCGGAAGAGGTCTTGAGGTAAGCCTCGGGGTCGAGGCGGTGCATCTCGGACTCGATCCAGGTCTCTACCTCTTGCATCAACTCGTCGGCACTGCGGTCTTCGCTCGGAATGGCGCGGCCTATCGAGATGTCCACCACGCCGGGCTTTTTGACGAAGGCCCGTGTGGGCCAGCAACGCGCCGAGGTGACGGCGATCGGGATCACCGGCACACCAGCCGCAATGGCCAAGCGTGCACCGCCGCTTTTGTACTCTCCCTTTTGGCCACGCGGAATGCGAGTACCTTCGGGGAACATGATCACCCAAACCCCCTCGGCCATCAACCTGCGGCCTTGTTGCACCACTTTGGCAAAGGCACGCGAGCGCTGCTTGCGATCGATGTGGATCATGTCCATGCGCGCCATGGCCCAGCCAAAGAACGGGACATGCAGCAACTCTTTTTTGAACACATAGGCCAAGGGGTGCGGCATGATCGCGGGCATCACAAAGGTCTCCCAGGTCGACTGGTGTTTGACCAACAAGACGGCTGGGTCCTTGGTGCCCTGGGGCAAGTTTTCCATGCCCTGGATGCGGTTTTCGATGCCCAAAATCCAGGTGCCGCTGTTCACCGCCAGGCGCAACCAGCCCGCGCAAAACCAGTACAGGCGTGTGCTACTGACAAAGTAAGAAATCAGCACCACAAACAGGGCCCAAGGGATGACGGTGATGGCCATCCACAACACATGGACCAGAGAGCGGATGAAGTTCATGTTGGCGTCGTTGTCAAAGGGAAGCGCGAGCCCGATTCAGAGCCCAGTAAATGATCGACACAGTCGGCCAGGTCGGCATGCACCTGTGTGCCAACCGGGAAACCTGACGGCAAAGCTTGCCCCAGCCATTCGGGATGACGGCCACTCAGCACCATGTGCGGCACGCAACCCACCACTTCGGCCACCTGCATGTCACTCAGGCTGTTGCCAATGCAGGGCACACCGGTCAGGTCCACGCCATAGCGCTCGGCAATTTGCGAGAAAAGACCCGGCCAAGGTTTGCGGCAACCGCAGCCCTCATCGGCCGCGTGCGGACAATAGAAGAAGGCATCGATGCGCCCGCCCACAGCCGCCAGTTTCTTGATCAAGTGGCTGTGCACAGCATTGAATGTGGCCATGTCAAACAGGCCCCGACCCAAGCCCGACTCGTTGGTCGCCAGTACCACATGAAAACCCGCGTGGTTCAGGCGGCTGATCGCCTCCAGCGCCCCAGGCAAGGGCTGCCACTCGTCAGGCGATTTGACGAACTCGTCGCCAGTTTGGTTGATGGTGCCGTCACGGTCCAGGATGACGAGTTTCAAGTGGGTGTTCATGCGCGCTCGGGTAAAAAAACTTGCTCGAGTCGGCCGATCAAGCCGCCAGACGCGACAAGTCGGCCACGCGGTTCATGGCCACATGCAGCGACTTGAGCAGGCCCTGGCGGTTCAGGCGCAGGTCCATGGCTTCGGCATTGACCATCACGTCGTCAAAGAAGGCATCCACCGGAGCGCGCAGCGCGGCCAGGGTTTGCAAACTGGCGGTGTAGTCGCCAGCATTGAACTGCGATTCGGATTCGGGCAGCAGCCTTTGCATCACGGCATACAGGCCTTTTTCGGCGTCTTCCTGCAGCAAGGCGGGATTGACGTGGGCGTCCACCTCTCCGGCCTTTTTGAGAATGTTGCCGATGCGCTTATTGGCCGCAGCCAAGGCAGGGCTCTCGGGCAAGGCGGCAAAGGCGCGCACGGCCGACAGGCAGTGGTTGACCTGCCCCAGACGGGCGGGACGCAGGGCCATCACGGCGTCGACCTCTTGCGCGCTGAAGCCCTGCTCGCGCAGGCTGCCAGACAGGCGGTCGTAAACGAAGTCGATCAAGGCCTCTGTGCCGCCGCTGATCTTGTCGCCAAACACCGGTGCAGACAACGCCAGCAATTCGGGCAAGCCAAGGGCAACGTTTTTTTCCACCAACATGCGGATCACGCCCAAAGCATGGCGACGCAGCGCAAACGGGTCTTTGTCGCCCGTGGGCACGTTGCCGATACCGAACATGCCAACCAAGGTTTCCAGCTTGTCGGCCAGCGCCACGACCAGGCCCACGTTGTTGCGCGGCAACTCATCGCCCGCAAAACGCGGCTTGTAATGGTCTTCGATCGCTTCGGCCACATCGCTGCTCAGGCCATCGTGGCGGGCGTAGTAGCCGCCCATGATGCCCTGCAGCTCCGGGAACTCACCCACCATGTCGGTCAGCAAATCGGTCTTGGCCAAACGTGCGGCCTGCTCGGCTTGCTTGGCCAGAAGATCGCCGCCCACTTGCTGGCCAATGGCTTGGGCAATGGCGCAAACCCGCGCCATGCGCTCGCCTTGCGTGCCCAACTTGTTGTGATAGACCACTTTGGACAAGCCTTCAACGCGCGATTCGAGCGTCTTTTTGCGGTCTTGGTCAAAAAAGAATTTGGCATCTGCCAGGCGTGGGCGCACCACGCGCTCGTTGCCGCAGATCACCAAAGAGGCGTCGTCGGGTGTGATGTTGCTCACCACCAAAAACAGGTTCGTCAGCTTGCCCGATGCATCAATTAAAGGGAAATATTTTTGGTTGGCCTTCATCGTGAGGATCAGGCACTCTTGCGGCACACCCAGGAACTCGGTCTCGAACTGGCAGGTCAGCACATTGGGGCGCTCGACCAGGGCGGTCACTTCGTCGAGCAAAGCGTCATCTTCGATGGGTCGGAGCGCTTCGTGCGACTTTCCGTCCTTGCCACCGCCGACTTTGGCCGCTGCGGCATTCAGCTGGCGCACGATCTCGGCGCGGCGCTCGGCAAAGCTGGCGATCACCGAGCCATCACGCGCAAGAACTTCAGCGTATTGATCGGCATGTGCCAACACCACGGGCGAGACCTTGGCTTCAAAGCGGTGTCCTTGGGTGCTGTTGCTTGCTGTCAGGCCCAGCGCCTTGACCGGCACCACGGTGGAACCATGCAAGGCGATCAGACTGTGTGCAGGGCGCACAAAGTTGACGCTGCTCCAGCCTGGCAATTCGCAATCGTTTTCGAGCTGGTACTGCATGACTTTGGGAATCGGCAGCTTGGCAAGCGCTTCATCCAAGGCCTTTTGCAGGCCCACTTGCAGCGATGCGCCTTTGACAATGCTGTCGTAAAACAAGGCTTCGGCTTTGCCGTCGGGGGCGCGCTTGAGCGCGGCCACAGCAGCGGCCGGGTCGCTCACATCCGCGCCCAAGGCTTGCAGTTTTTTCAGCAGCGCGGGCGTGGCGTTGCCAGACGCATCCAAGCCCACGGACACGGGCATGAGCTTTTGTTGCACAGCCTTGTCAGCGCCTTGCGACAGGACACCGGTCACATGCGCGGCCAAACGGCGCGGCGAAGCAAAAGCCGTCACAGCCTCATCAGCAGCAGCCAGGCCCTGCGCCTTGAGTTGTTCGGCCAGCACGTTTGAGAACGCCGCACCCAACTTGTTGAGTACCTTCGGCGGCAGCTCTTCCACAAACAGTTCCACCAGCAAATTTTGTGTCGTCATGTCTTTCTTCCTCACGCGGCTTTCTTGGGCATTTGGGCGACCCATTCACGCGGGGCCATCGGGAAGTCCAGACGTTCGCGGCTCTCGTAATAACTCTGCGCCACACTGCGGGCCAGGTTCCGGATTCGGCCGATGTAGGCGGCGCGCTCGGTCACGCTGATCGCGCCACGCGCGTCCAGCAGGTTGAAGGTGTGCGCTGCCTTGAGCACTTGCTCGTAGGCGGGCAGCGCCAGCTGCTGCACGATCAGGTTCTGGGCTTGTTTTTCGTGCGCACTGAAAGCGGTGAACAAGAAGTCAGCGTCCGAGTGCTCAAAGTTGTAGGCCGACTGCTCTTGCTCGTTTTGCAAATACACGTCGCCATAACTCAGGGTTTCGGTCCACTTCAGGTTGTAGACGTTGTCCACGCCTTGCAGGTACATGGCCAATCGCTCCAGGCCATAGGTTATTTCGCCGGTGATGGGCTTGCAGTCGATGCCGCCTACTTGCTGAAAGTAGGTGAACTGCGTGACTTCCATGCCATTCAGCCACACCTCCCAGCCCAGTCCCCAGGCGCCAAGTGTGGGGTTTTCCCAGTCGTCTTCAACGAATCGAATGTCGTTTTTCTTGAGGTCAAAACCAAGCGCTTCGAGGCTGCCCAGGTACAGCTCCAAGATGTTGCTGGGCGCGGGCTTCAAAACCACTTGGTATTGGTAGTAGTGCTGCAGGCGGTTGGGGTTCTCGCCGTAGCGGCCATCTTTGGGGCGGCGGCTGGGCTGCACATAGGCGGCCTTCCATGGCTCTGGGCCGATCGCGCGCAAAAACGTAGCGGTGTGGCTGGTGCCCGCGCCGACTTCCATGTCGTAGGGCTGAAGCAATGCGCAGCCCTGGGCGTCCCAGTACTGCTGCAATTTGAGAATGATCTGCTGGAAGGTCAACATGGCCGAAGCGGAGCCAGCAGCGAGCTGGCCGGAGTTGGATGGGCGCAAGCTTTGCGCGAACCCTTGATTTTACGGCCTTTGCCGCTTCCAAAAAGCCCAAGCCACGACCACACCACACAGCCCCCAAAGCGGCCCCAGGCCCCAGGCCGAAGCCCAGCGGGCAAAGGGCGTGAGGCCATGACGGCCATCAAAAGTGCCCGTCAAACTTCCCCGGGTAAAGCGGGGCAACTGGTGCGTCACGCGTCCGGAGTGGTCGATGATGGCCGTCGCCCCGGTGTTGGTGGCCCGCAGCATGGGGCGTCCCAGCTCCATGGCCCGCAGGCGCGAGATGTTCAGATGCTGGTCCACCGCCAGCGTGTCGCCAAACCAGGCGATGTTGCTCACATTCACCAAGGCTGTGGGCGCGGTGGCCGGGTCCTTGAAGCGAATGGCCAACTCTTCGCCAAACAGGTCTTCGTAACAAACGTTGGGAGCCAGGCGCTGGCCCTGCCAGGCCAGCGATGGCTGGTCCCAGCCACCCGATTTGAAATCGCCCAAAGGAATGTTCATCATGCGAATGAACCAGACAAAACCCGGCGGCATGAACTCACCAAAGGGCACCAGGTGCGATTTGTCATAGCGATAAGGGGCAGCGCCTTCAGGCCCCAATGCCACCACCGAATTGGTATAGCCCTCGTCCAGGCTGCCCAAGGGCAGGCCCACCAAGGCCACAGGGCGGCCCGGCTGGGCAAAATGCGTCTGCAAGCCAGACCAATACCCGTCTGGCAAATGGCGCGGGAGCAAAGGAATGGCGGTCTCTGGGGCCACCACCAGGGCTTGCTGGCTGGCGCGCAACTCGGCATTGTACCACTCCAGCGCATCGCGCACGCCACTGGCGGCCTGAAACTTGTCGGTCTGCGAAATATTGGCCTGCAGCAATTGCACCTGCCCCAGACCTGCGGAGGTGGTGAACACTGGCCCAAATACCTGCAAGGCCCAAGCGGCAAGCCCCACGCCGATCAGCGGCTTGAGCGCCCTTAAGCGCCAGCCCGCCAGCGCCAGACGCATGGCCAGCCAAGCGGCCACAGCGCCCATACCGTACACCCCCACCCAAGGCGCGAAGACAGCCAAGGCACTGTCGACATGCGCATACCCGCCGGCTCCCCAAGGAAAACCGGTTAGCCAGCGCCCGCGCATGAGCTCTGCCAAAGTCCACAAAGCGGCAAACAGGGCGCTGGCCAAGCCAGGCCGGGCCGTCAGCAGGCCTCGCGCCAGACTCACCCACAGGGCCGAAGCGGCGGCGTAATACAGCGCCAGGGCCGCTGCCAGCGCCAGCACGGCCAGCATCGCCAAAGGCGCTGGCATACCGCCAACCTGGTGCATGGACACATACAGCCACCAAAAACACCCCACCAACCAGGCCGTGGCAAACACGCCGCCAAACCAGGCCGCCTTTTTGAGGGTATGGGCCCCATGGCCCCGCGTGAAGGGTCCATGGGCCTGGTGAGCCATGCGGGCCAAGCCCGCCGCCAAGAGGATCAAACTCACAAGTTGCAACCACCCCAGGGCATGACCACTGCCCGGCCAGGCCATAGACGCGGCCTGCGCAGCACCTGCCAATGCAGGCCAAACAGTCTGCCAGCCCCGCTCGCGTGGTTGCCAACCGCTCATGCGGCGGACCCAAGTCCAGGCGCGTTGCGTGCGTGTCCCGGCTGGTCGCTGCCCGCAGCAGGCAGGGGAAACACCTTGAACCAGCGCACCGCACCACCGCGCGTGTGCAAGACGACAAAACGCAAACCCGCCAGCTCGAAACTTTCGCCGCGGTGCGGCACATGACCTATCTCGTGGGCGATCAGCCCGCCCAGGGTGTCGAAATCGTGCTCGTCTTCGGCTTGCCGGGCTCGCTTCAAATCCACACCAAAAGCCTCGTTCACACGCTCGATAGCGGTGTCGCCGCTGACCCTGAAGCTGCGGTCGGGCAGGCCAAAAATATCACCTGCATCCTCATCGATGTCGAACTCGTCCTCGATCTCGCCCACAATTTGCTCGAGCACATCTTCAATGGTGATCAGCCCGGCCGTACGCCCGTACTCATCGATCACGATGGCCAAATGGTTGCGGTTGTCTCGGAACTGCCGCAACAGATCATTCAGGCCCTTGCTCTCGGGGACAAAAACCGCTGGGCGCAACAAGGCGCGGATATTCAACTCGGGTGCGCGCTGCAGCTTGAGCAGGTCTTTGGCCAGCAAGATGCCGATGATGTTGTCGCGTTCACCCTCGTAGACCGGAAAGCGCGAATGCCCAGTGTCGATCACCTGGTGCAGCAACTCGTCCACGGGGTCTTCGATGTGCAGCAAGTCCATGCGTGGAGCGGCCAGCATCACATCGCTTGCGGTCATGTCGGCCATGCGGATCACGCCTTCGATCATCAAACGGCTCTCGGTGTTGATGATCTGGTTCTCCTCGGCCTCGGCCAGGGTCTCGATCAGTTCGTCTGCCGAGTCGGGTCCAGGGTGAATGAACTCCGCGAGTTTTTGCAAAAAACTCCGCTTGTCTTCGCGCTCAGCGTAGCGCGCGGGGTGAGGGTCAGACACGGTCTAGGCTTGCAGGACATGCTGTAGTGAACAGACCGCAAGGATAGCGGATTTGGATGACCAACGGCGTAATCAAGGTCCGCGCGAGCTGTGGCGGGCATCGCGCACGCCTTGGCGGATCTTTTGTACCGTGTCCAGCCACTGGCGAAACTGGTGCGCCTGCATTTTGAGCTGGTAGTCCAACTCGGCCATTTGCTCCTGCATCAGGCCATTGAGTTGGCTGTCCAGGGTGGCTTGTGGCATGGACAGGTAAGCCTCGCTTTCGCTGCCATCGCGCTGCACCACGGCACCGGCTTGGCGCGCGATCTTGAGCATGGCCACGTTCTCGCTCAGCGCGTGGATGAACAAAAGGTTCACCCCCTGATTGCGGGCGTGCATCACAGCATGCGCAAACAGCTTGGCCCCCAGGCCTTTGCCACGCTGGTGCGGTGACACAGAGACACCAAACTCGGCGCAAGTGGCCCATTGCGGGTCGACCGAATAGGCCAGATGCGCCATGGCCACCAGCTCCAAGCGGCGATTGAAGACCCCGAAAATCTCGTCTCGCTCAAAATTCAGGCCCTGCACATAACGCTCAATTTGCTCGTCGGTGGCGGCATAGCCAAAGCGCAGGAAGCGGTCTGCGGTGGGCAGAGCCCGCAAGTGGCGCGCGATGCGTGGTTTGTGACGCGGCGACAGGGTGCGGATCGGCACCCAGCTGGCACGCTTTCGGGCCACTCCTGTCGGAGCCAACACCAGCCCATCGGCTGCGCCAAACCTATTTCGCCACAGCTTACGCAGCACACAAATGAGTTTTTTAGTACGCGAATCAGCAGGGGTGTTCATGTCGAAACCTAGGGTTAACCCCATTGTGCGCCCTTTTGCCTGGCCCGTGCGTACACGGGTTTTGTCGCCTGTGAGACCTCCAAGACCTCCTCTCAGGAATTGCCCTGTGTGGGCCACGGCGGGAGCTGGTGACAATGCAGGCCTACAGGAGATAAGTGCATGGACCGTATCTGGCTCAAAAATTACCCGCCCGGAGTGCCACACGACATCGATACCGCCCAATACAAAAGCCTGACCGAGTTGCTCGAGCGGTCATTCCGTGAGCATGGCAACAGCCCCTTTTCGGTCTGCATGAACCGCTGGATGAGCTACAAACAGCTCGACGAATTGTCCACTGCCATGGGGGCTTGGCTGCAAAACAAGGGCCTTGCGCCCGGCAGCCGAGTGGCCATCATGCTGCCCAACTTGCCCCAGTTTGCAGTGACCATGGCTGCCATATTGCGAGCGGGCTACACCTGCGTGAACGTCAACCCCCTTTACACAGCGCGCGAACTGGAGCACCAACTCAAGGACTCTGGGGCCACGGCCATCGTGATTCTGGAAAACTTCGCAGCCACCTTGCAGGACGTGATCGAGCGCACCGCTGTGCAGCATGTGGTACTGGCGTCGATCGGTGATTTGCTGGGCCCCATCAACGGTCGCTGGTTGAGCTTTGCCGTACGGCACCTGGCCAAAATGGTCCCCCCGTTCGAACTGCCACTGAGCGGCGGGCGCACCGTCACCCCGTTCAACAAAGCCATCGCCCAAGGCGGCAGCCTGAACCTGCGCCCCACGGCACAAAGCATGGACGACATCGCGTTCTTGCAATACACGGGCGGCACCACCGGTTTGTCCAAAGGCGCGGTGCTGACCCACCGCAACGTGGTGGCGGCCATCTTGCAGGCCGAAGGCTGGTTCTCGCCGGCCCTGGCCGACATCCCCGACTTGCGACAGGTGAACAACGTTGCGGCAT
>CAJBLW010000056.1 GCA_903953985.1 uncultured Burkholderiales bacterium | reverse complement strand
TCGCACACCCCCCAAGGCCTCCAACAGCGCGCCTGCGCCGTCTGCCCCCGCCGCCAACCCCCAACCGCCTCGGGTTGCTGCACCTTGAGATCGCGCACAGACCGAGCCCCAAGCCTTGTTGACACCCGCCCATTTGCTGTTCCTGTTTACCCCAAGCCCTCTTAATCCATGACCGCCAACACCGCACTCCCAGGACAACCCCACATCGCTTATGCTGGCGACCAGCTGCATGTGGAAGGATCGAATCTGTCCCAACTGGCCCGCGAACACGGCACCCCCTTGTTCGTCTACTCCAAGGCCGCCATGCTCTCGGCCCTGGCCGCCTACCAGCGCGGCTTTGCCGGACGCCAAGCGCAAATTTGCTATGCCATGAAGGCCAACTCCAGCCTGGCCATCCTGCAGGTGTTTGCCGAGGCCGGTTGCGGCTTTGACATTGTCTCGGGCGGCGAACTGGCCCGCGTGTTGGCTGCCGGCGGTGACCCGGCAAAAGTGATTTTTTCAGGCGTGGGCAAAACCCGCCATGAGATGAAACAAGCCTTGCAAGTGGGCATTGGCTGCTTCAACGTCGAAAGCGAAGCTGAACTCGATGTGCTGAGCGAGGTGGCGGTGAGTATGAGCAAACAAGCCCCGGTCAGCCTGCGCGTCAACCCCAATGTGGACCCCAAAACCCACCCCTACATTTCGACCGGCCTCAAGGGCAACAAATTCGGCATCGCCCATGAAGAAGCCCTGCGCGCCTACCGCCACGCGGCCAGCCTTCCCGGCCTGAAGGTGGTGGGCATCGACTGCCACATCGGCTCGCAAATCACCGACAGCACGCCCTATCTGGACGCCATGGACCGGGTGCTGGACCTGGTCACCGAGGTCGAGACAGCGGGCATACCCCTTCACCACATCGACTTTGGCGGCGGCTTGGGCATCAACTACAACGGCGACACCCCGCCCGAGGCCGATGCCCTGTGGGCGCAGCTTCTGACCAAACTCGATGCACGAGGCTACGGCCAGCGGCAGCTCATGATTGAACCAGGTCGCTCGCTGGTCGGCAATGCGGGCGTCTGCCTGACCGAGGTGCTGTACCTCAAACCCGGCGAACAAAAGAATTTTTGCATCGTCGACGCCGCCATGAACGACTTGCCCCGCCCGGCCATGTACCAGGCTTTCCACCAGATCGTGCCCGTTCAACCCCGCTCAGGCGATGGTGTTTTGTACGACGTGGTCGGTCCGGTGTGCGAAAGCGGTGACTGGATTGGCCGCGACCGCCAGCTGCGGGTAGCAGCGGGTGACGTGCTCGCCGTGCTGTCGGCAGGTGCTTACTGCATGAGCATGGCCAGCAACTACAACACCCGTGGCCGCGCCGCCGAAATTCTGGTGGACGGCACCAAGGCTCACCTGATCCGCCAACGCGAATCGGCGTTTGATACCTTCGCGCTGGAGCAATTGGTCTGAAACGCGCCAGCACCCTGTAGCCGTACCGCAGCGTGTGATAGGGCACTCAGGGTCGCCGCGCTGACCGCAGCAAACGCCAGCCCAGCAAAGCCGCCAAGATGCCCGCATAAACAAGCACCTCATCAAAGTCCTGCTTACCCGCGCGCATCCACCAAAAGTGCAGCACAGCAAGCACGGCCACCGCATAAACACCCCAGTGCAGCATTTGCCACCGACGGCCGCCCAGCCAGCGGACGGCGCGATTGAACGAGGTGGCAGCCAGCGCCAGCAAGATCACAAAGGCACTGAAACCCAACCAGATGAAGGGGCGTTTTAAGAGGTCTTGCACCGTATCGGCCAGGTCAAAACCCATGTCAAACCAGGCGTAGCACAACAGGTGCAGGCTGGCATAGCCAAACACCAGCAATCCCAGCATCCGGCGAAAACGCAGCAGCTCTGGCCAGCCCAGTACGGTGCGCAAAGGGGTCACGGTCAGCACCACGCACAGGGTGCGCAGCGTCCAGTCGCCCGTGGCGCGGATCAGGGCTTCTGCGGGGTTGGGGCCGAGCTGGTCCTGCAGGGTTTGCGCCAGCAACCAGACCCAGGGCATGCAGCCCAGCACCAAAAGGACCCACCAAGCGGCGGGATGACGCAACGCCGACCTCATGCACTCGAGACTTTGACCCGCAGCGCCATCAGAAGAATTTCTTCAAGTCCATGCCGGCGTACAGCTGGCCAACCTGTGTCTCGTAGCCGTTGAACATGAGCGTTTTGCGCTTCTTGGCCAGCAAACCGTCTTCGCCGATGCGCCGCTCGGTGGCCTGGCTCCAGCGTGGGTGGTCCACATTCGGGTTCACGTTGGAGTAAAAGCCATACTCTTGCGGGGCAGATTTCTCCCAGGACGTCACCGGCTGCTTGTCGGTGAATCGGATTTTGACCAGGCTCTTGCCGCTCTTAAAGCCATACTTCCAGGGCACCACCAGGCGCAGGGGGGCACCGTTTTGCTTGGGCATAACCTCGCCATACATGCCAAAGGCCAGCAAGGTCAGGGGATGCATGGCCTCGTCCATGCGCAAGGCTTCAACATAGGGCCAATCGATCACACTGGCGCGCAGACCCGGCATGGTCTTGGGGTCAGCCTGGGTCACGAACTCCACAAACTTGGCACCCGGCAGGGGCTCCACGCGCCGGATCAGATCGGCCAGCGAATAGCCAATCCAGGGGATCACCATCGACCAGCCTTCCACGCAACGCAGGCGGTAAATGCGCTCTTCCATGGCCCCCCACTTCAACAGGTCTTCCAAGCTCACGCGGGCGGGCTTCTTCACCAAGCCCTCGATCTCCACACTCCAGGGGTCGGTCTGAAGGGTGTGGGCCCGCTTGGCCGGGTCGGACTTGTCGGTTCCGAACTCGTAGAAGTTGTTGTACGTGGCGGCATCTTTGTAGGCCGTGGGCTTGTCCAGGACCACGGCACCTGCCATCTTGGTGGGCACCGAGGCCAGCGGTGGCAGCTGGCCGGGCCGTGCCATTTGAGCCTGGGCGTCGCGCAGGCCCCAGCCCGCCAAAGCCAGACCCGCCGAGCCCGCGGCGAGCTGTCGCATGAGTTCGCGGCGGGATTGGTAAGCCGCCTGAGGGGTGATATCGCTGGGCACTGAGTGCAAAAAACCCGATGAAGAAGAGCGGATGATCATGTGATTGGCCTGATGGTGAATTGCCTCATGTTGATTGTGAACGCTCCCAATCACTTTTGCACAAAGGGGCCAAAGTCCTCCATCAGTAGGCCATCGACGCCCAGCTGTCGACCGACAAGAATCGGCATTAAACGTCACCTCAATGCGGCCAGTTCAAGGGTCTGGCCACACGACAAGACCTTTCAGCTGTCGTTAAAATGGAGGACTCCTTGTTTTCAAAGCCCATGACCCATCCAGCCCTGATCGAAGTGGTCGATGACGATCCAGACATCCGGCGCATGCTGCAGCTGGTGTTGGAGGCCCGTGGCTTCAAAGTCCGCACCCACGACGGTGCCCATGCTTATCTGGCATCCGAGCCAGTGAACGAGCGGCGTGTGATGTTGCTTGATGTTCGCATGCCCAAAATGTCGGGCGTTGAACTCCAAGCCCAAATGGTCAAAACTGGTAACCGCATTCCCGTGATTTTCATGAGCGGAGAAAGCCTGCCCCATGAAACACTGGCAGCGCAACAATCGAACGCGGTTACTTTTTTATGGAAGCCCTTCAGAACCGAGGCCCTGCTCAATGCGGTGACCCATGGCCTGGCGCTTTACGACCAGCTGTGAGTCTTAGGGGCCATGGCCGTTCCTGATTTCAGGGACACCCCCCTGAAATCACAGGGTGCCGTAGCTGTGCAAGCCGCTCAGAAACATGTTGACCCCGAGGAAGGCAAAAGTCGTGATGCCCAAACCCGCCAAAGCCCACCAAGCAGCCACGGTGCCGCGCAGCCCCTTCATCAGACGCATGTGCAGCCAGGCAGCGTAGTTCAACCAAACAATCAAAGCCCAGGTTTCTTTCGGGTCCCAGCTCCAGTAACCGCCCCACGCCTCTGCCGCCCACAAAGCGCCCAGCACGGTGGCGATGGTGAAGAAAGCAAAGCCCACGGCGATGGATTTGTACATCACATCGTCGAGGATTTCAAAAGACGGCAGGCGCTCGGCAATGCGTCGTCGGCCCAGCAAAATGCCCGCCACGATGAAGGCGGACACCCCAAAGTAAACCATCCAGTAGCTGCTGGTCTGGTCGTTGGCAGATTGGCGGAACACCACGGGCTCAAAACACAACACAATACCCAACAACCACAAGGGGGCGAGTTTGTACCAACGGGTTTCGCCCGCGGTTTGCTTGATCAGGTAGGCAAAAGCCACCATCGCGGCCAAGGCAAAGGTGCCATACCCAATGAAATTGGCCGGCACATGGATCTTCATCCACCAGCTTTTGAGGGCAGGCACCAGGGGCTGAATGGCATGTGCCTCGCGCACCAGCGTGTACCACAGCAAAAAGCCCACCGCAGCGCTGACCACCAACATGACAAACGCACCCAAAGCACGGGTCTTGTACTGCGCTTCATAGTACAGATAGAACGCCGCCGTCATCCAGCAAAACATGATGAAAACTTCATACAAGTTGCTGACCGGAATGTGACCAATGTCCGGGCCCAACTGGTGACTTTCGTACCAGCGCACCAGCGTGCCGATCAGGGCCAAACCCACCGCCACCCAAGCCATGCGCGAGCCCAAAGACTCCATGGCATCGCCTTGGCCGCGAATGAACATGCCCGCCCAATAAAAAATGGTGCTCATGAAAAACAACAGGCTCATCCACAAGATGGCCGACTGGCTGGACAGGAAATACTTGAGCAAAAACACCTGCTCGGACCGCGCCAAATCGCCTTGGTAGAGGTAAATGGCCAACAGCGACAAACCCGTCACCACCAGCACCAGGGTGCGCAGCGGCCGCCAGAACCAGGCCAGCCAGATCACCGCTGGCAACGTGCCGATCAAAATGCCTTGCTCGTACACATCCATGGCGTGCTGGTAACGGGTGAAGGCGAACACCGTGCCCAGCAGCGCCAACAGGGCAAAGCCCCAATCCAGGGCCGAGCGGCTTGAAAAATAGCCCGGGTTCAAAGTCACAGTCGTCATGGTGTTTTCTCGGAGCGGCCCAGCAAACGGGCGGTCAGTTGTTCAAATTCACGGTCTACGTCCATGGTCTTGCGGTTGGACGACAAGGCCAAGCTCGCTTGGGCGCCCTCACCCTGCGGCGACAGCCAGACCCACAAGCGACGGTCCCGAACATACAGCATTGCAAAAATACCCATGATCAAAAAGGCGCAGCCCAGGTACACGATGGACTGGCCCGGCGCTCTGGCGACCTGGAACACGCTGGCTTGCACCTGCTTGAAGTCTTTGAGCAAAAACGTCATGGGCGCGGGGTAAAACGGGGCGTCAGACAGGGCCAGCACCGCTTGTGACATGAAGCCCTGCACTTTATCGGCGGGCAAAGGCTTGGCTGCGGCTTGCTCACGGGCCACGGCATCCAACTCGAGCAAGGTGCCGTTCAAGATGCGCACAAACATCTCTCCTGCGCGAGCGCGTTCGACCTCGGGCACATTGGCCTCCAAAAAATCTGCCAAGGCCTGCAGGCCCGCTACTTTTTGGCCCTTGACCTCTTCTCTGCCTGCAAACAAGCCCAAAGCACGCTCAGCCGAATCGGCCAGTTGCTTTGTCAATTCGGGTCGTTGGGGGTCGACCGCCTTGCGGGCATAACGTTGCACCGCACGCGCACGCAGCTCGGGCGTTTCCAGGGCGGCACGCAATCGAATGAACCCGGTCAACTCGCCGTTTTCATCTGCGGGGGGGCGCAGGTAGCGGTAAGGCTCGCTGGGCGTCTCGCGCATGCCCAGCAAGAACACCGGCACGCCGTCCCCTGCATCCACCGGCAACATGTAGTTGTTGTACTCACGCGCCTGGCCAGCCGCGTCGCGCAGCTTGTAGCTGACGCTGGGGCCCACATTGCGCAGGTCTTTGGTCTGGGTGGTTTTGTGACCCGCCCCCAAACGCTGATCAATGGCGCTGCGCAAATCCACCTTGCGCACATCCACCGCTGTGCCTTGGGGACCTTCGCCACCCGACATGTTCTCGACGTTGATGACGCGCAGCCCAGTGAACTCCAGGCTCATTTTTTCGTTGCCATTGGTCAGGTCGGTGGTGCCGCCAATGGTGCCTTCCACCTCAAACGACTTGGTGGCTGCCGCCATGGGAACGGCCTGCAGCTTCACGCTGGAGCCACCGTCGTCAAAGCTGGACTGGTAAATGTTGATGCCCTTGAAGCTGGCCGGGTGATTCACCTCGACACGCGCTTCCTTTTTTTCACCTGTGGCCTTGTCGTGAATGACGATGTCACTGGCAAACAGCTTGGGCATGCCCGTCGAGTAGTACTCGACGATGAATTTTTTCAACTCAATGACAAAGGGCAGTTCCTGCAGCAAGATGCCGTTGGACTGGTTCAAGATGGCGGTACCCGAAGCGGTGTCTTCAGCCACCAGCAAATTGGCGCGGAACGCCGGGTTGCGCTCGGACAGGCGGTGCTGCGCGGGCACATCCGCAATCAGGCCACCGCCGTTGTAGATTTCCTTGCCGCCAAACCACATCTGGGCGCGCACCGCCAGGTCGCCATCGAGCAAGCCACCCACACACACCAGCACGATGGCCGAGTGCGCCGCGATGTAACCGATCTTGTTGGCCGCACCTGCCTTGGCCGCCAACATCCAGCCCTTGCCTGCTGGGGTGTCCCGCTCTTGCAGCTTGACCTTCCAGCCTCCCGTGGCCAGCAGGGCCCCCAGTCGCTTGGCCGCCGCCTCGGGCGCCTCGTTCAGATGGCCTTCGGCCTTGTGATGAAAAGCCTTGAGGCTTTGCTCGCGGATGTTTTCTTTGTAGTTCTTCAGGTCCACCATGATCTTGGGCGCGTTGCGGGCAATGCACAGGCTGGTGCTGAGCACCAGGAAAGCCAAAATCAACAAGAACCACCAGGCGCTGTAAACACTGTTGAGCTTGAGTGTGGCAAACAATTCGGCCCAAAACGGCCCGAACTGATTGATGTAGTTGTTGGTCGGCTCGTTTTGCTTGAGCACCGTGCCGATCACCGAGGCGATGCAAATGATCGTGAGCAAGGAAATGGCAAACCGCATCGACGACAGCAACTCGATCACGGCCTGCCCTCGGGGCGAGCTGCGCTCGGATTCAGGGCTGGATACAACAGTCGTCATGGGGTGTTCAAAAAAGAAGCCAGCAAATAAATGGCGGGACATGGCCCGCCAGAAATAATCAAGGCCGGAAAACCGGCCTTGGTGTGTGTCATATCAGCCGATTCTTAATGATGACCCAGAGCCGCGTCTTGAGTCTTGAAGCCCTCTGAAGTTCGCAGGGCAAAACGGACACGCACCCGGGTCATCACCCGGTCAAACCATCAGCGAAGACCTGCGATGTAGTCCGACACCGCCTTGATTTCGCGGTCGTTCATTTTGGCGGCGACCTGCGTCATTTGCAGGTTGTTCTTGCGCACGCCTTCACGAAACATCACCAATTGGCCAGAGGTGTAGTCTGCGTGCTGACCAGACAACCGAGGGTACTGCGAAGGCATGCCCGCCCCGTTGGGCGAATGGCAGCTCGCGCAAGCGGCGATTTGGCGGTCAGGGATACCACCACGGTAAATGCGCTCACCCCAGGCCACCGTCTCTTTGGCGTTAGCAAACCCGGGTTTGGCTTGCTTGGAGGCCAACCAGAAAGCGATGTTGCGCATGTCATCAGGGCTGAGAGCGGCGACCATGCCACTCATGACGGCGTTGGCACGTTTGCCCGATTTGTACTCTTGCAGTTGCTTGAGCAAATACTCAGGGTGTTGCTGGGCTAACTTGGGGTTGGCTGGCGTGCTTGAGTTGCCGTCTGCCGCGTGGCAAGCCACACAAGCTTGGCTGAAAATGGCTTCGCCTTTGGCCAGGTCCGGTTTGGAGGCTTGTGGCGCAGGGCCGGCAGCCAAGGCAGAACCGGCCACCAAAACGGCTGACAGGGCGGTGGTCAAGAGAGAGAAAATCGACTTCATGGCGTGATCCAGGAGTTGGCGCAAAACCCAAGGATTCTACAATGAGGTCCGCGTCAGTTTCCTGACGACCCAAGGTATCCCTGATTTATGAGCTCCCGCCCCCATGTTCGCGTTTCTGCAAGCCCCCCCAAAGCCGCCAAAGCCAGTCCGGCAGTGGTTTCGGCGGCGCGCAGCAACCCCGCAGCTGTCACGCCCATGGGCTGGATGCACACCGCCCGATTCTTGACCACCGCCGCGCAACTGCACCACTTGCCCGCGATGGACACGCCCGAAATCGCCTTTGTGGGCCGCTCCAACGCGGGCAAATCCACCTGCATCAACACCCTGACGCAGAAAAAGCAGCTGGCCTTTGCCTCCAAAAAACCCGGCCGTACCCAACACATCAACCTGTGTGCCCTGGGCAAACAAGGCATCACCGACACTGTGCTGGCCGATTTGCCCGGTTACGGTTAT
>CAJBLW010000055.1 GCA_903953985.1 uncultured Burkholderiales bacterium | reverse complement strand
GGTCAAGACCTCGATCGCGCCCTCCTCGTCGGTGAGAACGTCTTCGGCACCCGCTTCCAAAGCCACCTCCATGACCCGGTCCTCCGAAGTGCCAGGTGCAAAAATCAGTTGACCGCAGTGTTTGAATTGAAACGCCACCGAGCCCTCGGTGCCCAGATTGCCGCCGTGCTTGCTCAGCGCATGGCGCATTTCGGCCACGGTGCGCACCCGGTTGTCGGTCATGGTGTCCACAATGATGGCCGCGCCGCCGATGCCATAGCCTTCGTATCGGATTTCCTCGTAACTCACCCCCTCCAGATTGCCGGTGGCTTTGTCCACGTTGCGCTTGATGGTGTCGGCCGGCATATTGGCCGCTTTGGCCTTCTCGATGGCCAGACGCAGGCGGGGATTGGCGCTGACGTCGCCGCCACCCGTGCGGGCCGCGACCATGATTTCACGCACCACACGGGTCCAGACCCTTTGGCGCTTTTCGTCTTGCCGCCCCTTGCGGTGCTGAATATTTGCCCATTTACTGTGGCCAGCCATCGGAAATTCCTTGAATGTTGATTTAATCTAGAGGCTTGATTTTACTTTTCACTCCGGGGAGGAGATTTTCGATGGCTGATCCCATGTTGATTGCTCAAAATGCCCAAGCGCAGTGTCACCTGCTGCCGGGTCTGGCCAACCGCCACGGCTTGATCACCGGGGCCACTGGCACTGGCAAAACCGTGACCTTGCAAACCCTGGCCGAAAACTTTTCGCGGTTGGGCGTGCCGGTCTTCATGGCGGACGTCAAAGGCGACCTGACCGGAGTCAGCCAAGCGGGCAAGATCGCCGACAAGCTGGCTGCTGTTCTGAAAGACCGGGGGCTTTCTCTGCCGGAGCCCCTGGGCTGCCCAACCACTTTGTGGGACGTCTTTGGAGAACAAGGACACCCGGTGCGTGCCACCATCTCGGACATGGGCCCCTTGTTGCTGACCCGCATGTTGGGCCTGAACGACACCCAGGCCGGGGTGCTGAACCTGGTGTTCAAAATCGCCGATGACAACGGATTGCTGCTGCTGGACATGAAAGACCTGCGGGCCATGTTGCAGTACGTGGGGGACAACGCCAAACAGTTCACCACCGAGTATGGCAACATCAGCGCCGCCAGCATCGGGGCCGTCCAGCGCGGCTTGGTGCAAATCGAAACCCAGGGCGGTGATCAATTCTTTGGCGAGCCCATGCTCAACATCGAAGACTTCATGCAGACCGACGCGCAAGGCCAGGGGGTCGTGAATATTCTGGCGGCCGACAAGCTGATGAATTCACCGCGCCTGTACGCCACCTTCTTGTTGTGGATGCTGTCGGAGTTGTTCGAGGTGCTGCCCGAAATCGGCGATCCGGAAAAACCCAAGCTCGTCTTCTTTTTCGACGAGGCCCACTTGTTGTTCAAGGACGCGCCTGCAGTCCTGGTCGAGCGCATCGAACTGGTGGTGCGTCTGGTTCGTTCCAAAGGCGTTGGGGTGTACTTCGTGACGCAAAACCCCCTTGACATCCCCGACAGCGTGCTGGGCCAGTTGGGCAACCGGGTGCAGCACGCCCTGCGCGCGTACACCCCGCGTGATCAAAAAGCCGTGAAATCCACCGCGCAAACCATGCGCCCCAAGGCAGGACTGGACATCGAGGCCGCCATCACCGAGCTGGCCGTGGGCGAGGCCTTGGTGAGCTTTCTGGACGCCAAGGGCCGACCCTGCGAGACCGAGCGCGTGTTTGTGTTGCCACCAGGCAGCCAACTCGGTCCCATCACCCCCGCCCAGCGCCAGTCGCTGGTTCAGGGCTCTTTGGTGGCCGGGGTTTACGAGCAAGTCCAGGACCGGGAATCGGCCTACGAAAAAATCAAAGGCCAGGCCACTGCTGCCGGCCATGCCAACACCACCAACCCTTTGCCTGGGCAAACTCCGGCGGCAACTGCGGCCGAGGCGTCCGGCGGTGGCCTGATGGGCGGGCTGTCTGACATGCTGTTTGGCAGCTCAGGCCCGCGCGGTGGGCAACGCGATGGGGTGGCCCAGTTGGTGGTCAAAAGTGCCGTGCGCACGGTTGGCTCGGCCATTGGCAGGGAAATCGTTCGCGGCGTGCTGGGCAACTTGCTGGGAAGTGGCCGACGCAGGTAAGGACAAGCCAACAGCCTTCGACCCAAAAAAAAGGCCCTGAAGGGCCTTTTTGATGATCTCGTATCCGAAAAAGCGACCAGGACACGTGCTCGGATCTTAATCCGCAGTCGCTTCTTGTGGCTCGGTCGGCTCTGAACGCGACGCGCGACTTTCCTTTTTCGGGTTAGGCGTGATGTCCAGCAACACCTCGTCCTTGTCGTCGATGTCCACCGTCAGGCGTCCACCCTCGGTCAGGCGACCGAACAGCAATTCGTCGGCCAAGGCCTTGCGAATCGTGTCTTGGATCAGGCGCTGCATCGGACGCGCGCCCATGAGCGGATCGAAACCCTTCTTACCCAAGAACTTGCGCAAGGCGTCGGTGAAGGTGACTTCCACCTTTTTCTCGCCCAACTGGGTTTCCAGTTGCAGCAAGAATTTATCCACCACGCGCAGGATGATCTGTGCATCTAGGGGCTTGAAGCTGACCATCGCATCCAAGCGGTTGCGGAACTCAGGTGTAAAGAGTCGCTTGATGTCGGCCATTTCATCGCCTGCCGCACGCGGATTGGTGAAACCAATGGTCGCCTTGTTCATGGTCTCTGCCCCCGCGTTGGTGGTCATGATGATGATCACATTGCGGAAGTCGGCCTTGCGCCCGTTGTTGTCGGTCAAGGTGCCGTGGTCCATCACCTGCAACAGCACGTTGAAGATGTCCGGGTGGGCTTTTTCGATCTCGTCAAGCAAGAGCACGCAATGGGGCTTTTTGGTCACCGCCTCAGTTAACAGGCCGCCTTGGTCAAAGCCAACATAGCCAGGGGGTGCGCCGATCAGTCGGCTCACGGCATGGCGCTCCATGTACTCGGACATGTCAAAGCGGATGAGTTCAATGCCCATGATGTAGGCCAGTTGCTTGGCCGCCTCCGTCTTGCCCACGCCCGTGGGGCCAGAGAAGAGGAAGGAGCCAATCGGCTTGTCGGTCTTGCCCAGGCCGGAGCGGGCCATCTTGACTGCAGAGGCCAGTACTTCAATGGCTTTGTCTTGGCCAAACACCACCGATTTGAGATCACGCTCGATGGTCTGCAGCTTGCTGCGGTCGTCGTTGGACACGTTGGCCGGCGGGATCCGGGCGATCTTGGCGACGATGTCCTCGATCTCGGCCTTGCCAATCGTCTTTTTGCGTTTGGATGGGACCTGGATGCGCTGGGCAGCCCCAGCTTCGTCAATCACGTCAATCGCCTTGTCAGGCAGTTGGCGGTCGTTGATGAACTTGGCTGACAACTCAGCAGCAGCCTGCAACGCCGCGTTGGTGTATTTGACGCTGTGGTGGTCTTCAAAGCGGCTCTTGAGGCCTTTAAGGATGTCCACCGTCTCGGACACCGTGGGTTCGACCACGTCCACTTTCTGGAAGCGACGCGACAAAGCGGCATCTTTTTCAAAGATGCCTCGGTACTCCGTGAAGGTGGTCGCGCCGATGCACTTGAGCTGGCCGCTGGAGAGGGCTGGTTTGAGCAAGTTGGAGGCGTCGAGCGTGCCGCCCGAGGCCGCACCCGCACCGATCAGGGTGTGGATTTCGTCGATGAAAAGGATACCGTTGGGTTTGTCCTTGAGAGACTTGAGCACGCCCTTGAGGCGTTGTTCGAAGTCACCCCGGTACTTGGTCCCCGCGAGCAGCGCACCCATGTCCAGCGAATACACCGTGGCTTCGGCCAGGATGTCGGGCACAGTGCCCTGGGTGATGCGCCAAGCCAGGCCTTCAGCAATCGCCGTTTTACCCACACCGGCTTCACCCACGAGCAGCGGGTTGTTTTTGCGGCGGCGGCACAAAATTTGGATCGTGCGCTCCACTTCGTATTCACGGCCAATCAGGGGGTCGATCTTGCCTTCTTTGGCCGCCTGATTGAGGTTGTTGGTGAACTGCTCCAGGGGCGAGGCTTTTTCGTTGCGCTCACCCCCGCTGGCCTCTTCGGTTTCGGAGCTCGCGGGCGCATCGGATTTGGCCGCCTCGGGCGGATCGGTCTTGCGAATGCCGTGGGCGATGAAATTGACCACATCCAAACGTGTGATGCCCTGCTGGTGCAGGTAATACACGGCGTGCGAGTCTTTTTCGCCAAAAATAGCCACCAGCACGTTGGCACCCGTGACCTCTTTTTTGCCGTTGCCTGTGGATTGCACATGCATGATGGCGCG
>CAJBLW010000054.1 GCA_903953985.1 uncultured Burkholderiales bacterium | reverse complement strand
CGTCACACGGGGATGATCGGAGTCGTAACCGCTGTGGGTGGCCAAGTCAAAAGCCACCGAGACGCCCTGCCCGCCAGCGGCCAAGGCCTTGCGGTAGAAGGCGTTAGATTCTTCAGCGGTGGAGAAACCGGCGTACTGGCGGATCGTCCAGGGGCGCACGGCATACATGGTGGCTTGGGGGCCGCGCAAGAAGGGCTCAAAGCCGGGCAGCGTGTTGGTGTAAGGCAAGTTGGCCGTGTCGGCCGCTGTGTATAAAGGCTTGACGACGATGCCGTCGGGCGTCTTCCAGTTCAGCGCGTTCACATCGCCACCGGGGGCGGACTTGACCGCTGCTTTTTGCCAGGCTTCCAGATTGGAAGCGTTGAATTCAAAGGATTTGGACGTCATGGCGCTGTGCTTTCGGGACAAAAATGGCTGAGCCAGATTTTGGCAGCTTGGGGCTGCCTGCCGGCTGACAAATACCGTGATTCATAATTATTGATGCAGAATATTTTAACCGGCTTACAATTCAGCATCTGAAAATTTTCTGTCAACGCCTCAAAAACCGGTTTCCCCGGCACGCCACGCCTCATGTCCGCCCTGTCTCTTGCCCCCCGCGCCCTGTACGAAGAAGTTGCCGAACTGATGCGGCAGCGCATCTTTGCGCGCGAACTGGAGCCCGGCAGCTGGATCGACGAGTTGCGCATCGCCGAGGCGCTGGGCATCAGCCGCACCCCCTTACGAGAAGCCTTGAAGGTGCTGGCCGCTGAGGGCTTGGTGACCATGAAGGTGCGCCGAGGCGCTTATGTCACCGAGGTCAGTGACAAAGACCTGCGCGATGTGTACCACCTGCTGGCCTTGATGGAATCGGACGCGGCCCGCGTGGTGGCACAAAACGCCAGCGTCGAACAAATGGCGCAAATTGAAGCCTTGCACAAGAACTTGGAAGAGGCCGTGGGCGACCGCGACCGATTCTTCGAGATCAACGAAGCTTTTCACATGCTGCTGCTGGAATTGGCCGACAACCGCTGGCGCGACCAGATGGTGGCCGACCTGCGCAAGGTGATGAAGCTCAACCGCCACAGCTCCTTGTTCAAGGAAGGCCGGATTGAACAATCCCTGGCCGAGCACCGCGCCATCGTGCAGGCCCTGACTCAGCGCCAGCCCGAACTTGCGGCCGAGCGCATGTCGGCGCACTTTACGAACGGCCTTCAGGCCGCTCAATAAGCGATCATCGATCAGGTGGGTGCAGGCATAGCCAGCCATGCATTAGGCCAACAGCATCAGTTCTTCCATACAGGCGGGTGAAATCATGGCGTGGTCAAGGCCGCATGGCGGTGGCAGTTGACCAGGTGGTCGTTGACCATGCCCGAGGCTTGCATGAAGGCGTAGCAGATGGTGGAGCCCACGAATTTGAAGCCGGCTTTCTTCAGGGCTTGGCTCATGGCATCGGACTCCGCGGTGTGGGCCGGCACATCGCTCATGTTGCGGCGCTGGTATTGCTGGGTTTGGCCGTTCACAAATTGCCACACAAAGTGGCCAAAGCGCTGCCCCTTGTCTTGCAAGCTTAAAAAAGCTTGGGCATTGAGGATGGTGGCCGCCACCTTGAGACGGTTGCGCACGATGCCTGGGTTGGCCAGCAATTCGACCACTTTGCGTTCGTCATAGCGGGCTATTTTTTCGGGGTCAAACTGGTCAAAGGCGATGCGGTAGCTTTCGCGCTTTTTCAACACGGTGGACCAGGACAGCCCGGCTTGCGCACCTTCCAGGTTGATCAGCTCGAACAGGGCGCGATCGTCGCGCAGGGGGACGCCCCATTCGGTGTCGTGGTAATTGCGGTAAAGGTCAAAGCCTTCACACCAAGGACAGCGTTGCATGGGCGGCCTTTGAGTTGGACGCGTGGCCTGGGTGTGGCGTGGGTCAGCGCAGCACGGCACTCTTGGCTGCGGCTTCGATCAGCGCTTGTGCATCGTCTTTCAAAAGAAAGCCTGCTTTCATGGCGCGTTCGGTCGCTTTCACCACAGCTTGCACATAGCCTTCGTGCGAGCCATAGCGCTCTTGCAAAGACAAGCGGGTGTCGCCTTGGGCTTGGCGCTCTGCGGCTGTTTTGGCAAAAGGCACCATGCCACCCACATAGTTGCAAATCTCACCTTTGTG
>CAJBLW010000053.1 GCA_903953985.1 uncultured Burkholderiales bacterium | reverse complement strand
GGCGTGCTGACCGACATGAACGGTTTCCTCTCGGACGTGACGGGCACGGGTGCAGTCACGGCGGTAAAGATGGCCGTCGAAGACTTCGGCGGCAAGGTGCTCGGTAAGCCTATCGAAGTGCTGTCGGCCGACAACCAGAACAAGCCGGACCTGGCGTCGTCCATCGCGCGCTCCTGGTTCGACACCCAGCAGGTCGACATGATCATCGACCTGGGCAACTCAGCTACTGGGCTGTCGGCGGCAGCGGTGGCCGCTGACAAGAAACGCATCGCGATCGCCACCTCGCCGGGCACGACGCGTCTGACTAACGAGAACTGCAGTGCGACCACAGTTCACTATGCGTACGACACCTATGCGCTGGCCGCCGGCACTGTGAGCACGCTTGTGAAGCAAGGCCTGGATGCCTGGTACTTCTTGACCATCGACTTCGCGGGAGGGCACTCGATTGAGAAAGACGCCTCTGATTTCGTGAAAGCCGGTGGGGGCAAGGTCATCGGCGCTATCCGCCACCCGACCGACACAACGGACTTCTCCTCCTTCGTACTCCAGGCCAGCGCCGCCAAGCCCAAGGTTGTCGGCTTCGCTACGGCGGGTCAATCAGCCATCAATGCCATCCGGACAGCTGGCGAATTCGGGCTGAGTAAGGACGTTGCCCTGGCAGGGCTGTATGTCTTCATTAGTGACGTGCACGCGCTGGGCCTGAAGACGGCCCAGGGAATGTACGTGACGACCGGTTTTTATTGGGACCGCGATGAGGCCTCGCGCCAGTGGTCGCGCCGCTACTTCGAGAAGACCAAGCGCATGCCAACGATGATCCAGGCGGCCGACTATTCCGCCACCATGCACTACCTGAAGGCAATACAGGCCGCCGGCACGGACGAGTCAGGTGAGGTCATGAAGAAGATGAGGGAGAGACCGATCAACGATTTCTTCGCCAAGAATGGGAAGATACGCGCCGACGGTCGCATGGTTCACGACATGTTCTTAGCACAAGTGAAGTCGCCGGCTGAGTCGAAGTACCCCTGGGACTACTACACCATCAAAGCCGTAATTCCGGGGGAGCAGGCCTTCCAAGAAATGTCCAGGGGTAAGTGCGCGATGGCGACCAAGTAGGGGCCGAGACCTGCGGGCCTTAGGCCGAGTGACCAAGCGAGCCGCTAAAAGGCGCGTGAAGCGTGTGCGCTGTAGTCCCAGAGTCTTACCCATTTACTCTGAGGACCGCTTTGACTCGGAACCTGCCGGCCACAGTCCCAGTGTCTATGCCAGCTTGCGCGTCTGAACCAGCCATAATTTAACTTGAATTGAACGCTGGCTTTTTGGATCCTGCACCTTGCTGCTCGGTCAGCGGTCAGGTATGTGCAGCTGAAACGGGTGCCTGCCGGTGATCCTAGGTTCACGTATTAAGCCTATGGCGCGAGCTATCCAGCGGCCAGTTCCAGCCGTGCATGCAGTATCCAAAAAAATCACTCACGCTATCCATGTGCAGGTGGTTATTTTTCGTGCGGTGATTTGGTGTGCATGACTCGTTTTTGTCGCAGCCCATCGCACAACAAGCCAAAGCAGTGCAGCCCGTCGCTTGACCGCGATTTTCGGAATGAGCGCGCTTGAGACGATCTGCCATGGAATGACTGCACATGCGTCAAAAACGATTTGGCCTGTGCAATGATTGCTGGGGGGCTGAAAATTAACTACCTTAACCAACATAACCACCTCGTGAACTTTGGTTGGTATCAGATCAAAAGTAACTTGGTTGATTTTTACGCGCTTAAGCTTAATGACTGAATTGGATGCGATTACGGCCATTGGCTTAGGGACTGTGGCTGACTGCCACCGCGACAAACTGATCACTTCACAAATAGGACGAAGGGCCGCTAAGGGTCGGATACTGCCGGTCAGTCGACGAGCCATGAACGACAGCAATCAGCCTTCAACAGCCACTGAGACTCAAAAACCAGCGTTCAGCCATTTCAGCAACTCAACGCCTGCGCAGAAAAAACTGCGCCATGGCACCCGTCGTGGCAAAGCTCAGCATCATCCAACCCAAATTCACCGCACCCTCGTGCGGCACCAGCCCCACCAGGTAGCCGGCGGTGGCCCCGGTGAGTTGCTGCATCAGGCCCGCCACCGCAGCGGCTGAGCCTGCCAGCGCGGGCACCACGCCCACCGTGCCCGCCAGCGTAGGCGGGTTCAGCAGGCCGTGACCCAAGCCCAAAAGCAACAAGGGCAAAGCCACGGCCAGCGCCGTCTGCACGCCACCCAAGCCCAGCGCCAGCATCACCACCAGACCGCCCAGCGTCAGCGCCTGGCCCCAGGCCATGACGCGTGATTCGCCCGCCTGCTGGATCAGGCGAGAGGTCATGAAGTTGCCCAAAATGTACGAAACAGGCACAGCCATGATGAACCAACCAATACCATCCGGACCAATGCCATAGCCCTTGAGCACGATGGGTGCGCCTGCCAGGAAAGCGTAAAACGTAGCGGTGGTGGCCGCCAGGATGGCGACGTAGAGCAAAAAGCGCGGCTCGCGCAGCAGGCGGGCGTAAGCGCTGAGCATGGCGCGCAGCCAGTGGCCCGTTGCAGGCGCGCTTTGGGCCCCACGCGGCAAGCCCAGCCACGCTGCCACCAAGAGCAACAAGGCCAAAACAGCCAGCAACACAAAGTTGGTTTGCCAGCCAAAGCGCACATGCATCTGCCCGCCGATCAGGGTGGCCAGCGGCGGGCACATGCCCAGCGCCATGCCAATGTAGGCCATGACCCGCGTGCGCTGCGGCCCGGCGAAAAGGTCTTGCACCATGGAGCGGCTGACCACCATGCTGGCGGCGCAGCCCGCGCCTTGCAGCACACGGGCGGCAATGAGTGTGGTGATGTCGATGGCCAGCGCGGCCATGACCGAGGCCAGCCCCGCGACCACCAGCCCCAGCATCAGGATGGGCTTGCGCCCATACCGATCCGACAAGGGGCCGTACACCAACTGCAAGGCCCCGTAGGCCACCACGTAGCCGCTGAAGGTCAGTTGCACATCGGTTTGGTTGGTGTCAAAAATCACGCCCCACTCTTGCATGGAGGGCAGGCACAACGTCATGGCCAGCAGGCCAAAGGCGATTTGTGCCAACACGTTGGCGATGAGCCAGGGGCTGTGGGCGGCCGTGTTCTGGGTGCCGGGCGCGCTGGCCATATCAGCCGCGTTGCAACTTGTAGACCGCCGTGCCCGCCATCAGGTTAGGCCACATGCGCACTTCCTGACCATTTTGCAGGCCAAAAGCATCGACCACGCGCAGGTCGTTTTTGTGGGCCAGATCTCCAAAGTCGGCATAGGTGCCCACGCGGATGTTGGGTGTGTCGTACCACTGATAAGGAAGTCGCTTGGTCACCGGCATGCGGCCACGCAGCACACTCAGGCGATTGAACCAGTGTGCAAAATTGGGGAAGGCCACGATGCCCACCCGACCCACGCGCACCGTCTCGCGCAGCATGGTCTCGGCGTTGCGCAAGTGCTGCAGCGTGTCGATTTGCAGCACCACGTCAAACGACTGATCAGCAAACAGACTCAGGCCTTCGTCCAGGTTCAGCTGGATCACGTTCACACCGCGCTGCACGCAGGCGTGCACATTGGCGTCGTCCAGCTCCACGCCGTAGCCGGTGCAGCCCTTGTGTTGTTGCAGATAGGCCAGCAAGGCGCCATCGCCACAGCCCAAATCAAGCACGCGGGCACCTTGCGGCACCAGGCGGGCGATGGCTTGCATGATCAGGGGGTCGCTCATGCGGCACCTCCTGCGTTCAAAGTCTTCGCCATGTTGTCAAAGTAAGAGCGCACCACGTTCATGTAGCGCGCATCGTCCAGCAAAAAGGCGTCGTGCCCGTGCGGTGCGTCGATTTCGGCGTAGCTCACATCGCGGCGGTTGTCGAGCAGGGCCTTGACCATTTCGCGGCTGCGGGCGGGCGAGAAGCGCCAGTCGGTGCTGAAGCTGACCAGTAAAAACTTGCAGCTGGCGCGGGCCAGCGCTTTGGACAAGTCGCCGCCAAAGGCGCGTGCCGGGTCAAAGTAATCGAGCGCCCGGGTGATCAGTAAATAGGTGTTCGCGTCAAAGTACTCGCTGAACTTGTCGCCCTGGTAGCGCAGGTAGCTTTCAATCTGGAACTCGACTTCTTGCGTGGAGTATTTGTAACCGGTGGCGTTGTGCGTCACGGCCTCGCGCAGCTCGCGGCCAAACTTTTCGTTCATCACGTCGTCGCTCAAATACGTGATGTGCCCAATCATGCGGGCGATGCGCAGGCCGCGCTTGGGCACCACGCCTTGCGCAACAAAGTGCCCGTCGTGAAAGTCAGGGTCGGTCACGATGGCGCGGCGGGCCACTTCGTTGAAAGCAATGTTTTCGGCGTTCAGGTTGGGGGCGCTCGCCACCACCACCGCGTGCTTCACGCGCTCGGGGTATTGCAGTGTCCAAGACAGCGCCTGCATGCCGCCCAGGCTCCCGCCCATCACGGCGGCCAGTTGTTCGATGCCCAAAGCGTCGAGCAAGCGGGCTTGGGCGTTGACCCAGTCTTCCACCGTCACCACCGGGAAGTCCGCACCGTACACGTGGCCGGTGTCGGGGTTCTCATGCATGGGGCCAGTGGAGCCAAAGCACGAGCCCAGGTTGTTCACGCCAATGACAAAAAAACGGTCAGTGTCAAGTGACTTGCCCGGGCCAATCATGTTGTCCCACCAGCCCAGGTTTTTGGGCTGGTCGGCGCACACGCCCGCCACATGGTGAGAGGCGTTGAGCGCGTGGCAGATCAGCACGGCGTTGGATTTGTCGGCATTGAGCGTGCCGTAGGTTTCGTAGCTCAATGAATAGCTGCGGATGGACGCGCCGCTTTGCAACGGCAAAGGGGCTTCAAACAGCATGCTTTGGGATTCGGCGATCAGCATCGAATGTGTTCAGATGTGCAAAAAACAAAACCCGGCTTCGCAGTCAGCTGGGCCGGGTTTCTGTGAGTTGAAACACACGCCATTTAGCTGAATTTCGAAACCACGATGGTTTCGGCGCCCGCAATCGGGTTCAAATCGGCGCATCCAGTGAGTATAAGGGCGATGAGCCAAAGGGCTGGAAAGCGCCAGCAAATCCAGCATCTGGGCAAGAGGACCGCTCAGCTGCCCCAGCCCGACAGCGCGATCACGCCCAGCACAGCAAAAATACCCGCCGAAATCAGGTGCACCAGGCGCAGCGGCACACGTTGGGTGATGGCTTCGCCCAGCCACACCACGGGGGCGTTGGCCAGCATCATGCCCAACGTGGTACCCGCCACCACGGCAAACCAGGCGTTGTATTGCGCCGCCAGCATCACGGTGGCGATTTGGGTTTTGTCGCCCATCTCGGCCAAGAAGAAGGCCACCACCGTGGTCAAGAACACCCCCATTCGCGGGGCGCTGTCGCCGTCTTCGTCGTCCAGTTTGTCGGGAATCAGCATCCAAGCCGCCATGGCGATGAAGGACGCGCCCAACACCCAGCGCAGCACATCGGGGCCCATCACGGTGGTGACCCAGCTGCCCACGGCACCGGCCAGGCCATGGTTGGCCAGAGTGGCCACCAAAATGCCAAGCACGATGGGCCAGGGCTTGCGGAAACGGGCGGCCAGCACGAGTGACAAAAGTTGGGTTTTGTCACCCATTTCGGCCAGGGCCACGATGCCGGTAGAGACGAGGAAAGCTTCCATGGGGAATTCGGGCTTAAACCTGAACACTGAATCAGTAAGAGGAGCGCATCTTACGTGAGGGTCCTGTGCACCGGTTTGGGAGCATGAACGGGATGCGGCACCAAAGAGTTACTTTGGGTGCGTTTCTTGCTTTTTCTTTGGTGCGCGAGGGTGGATCGCCCTCAAAATGCACCAAATCAAATCAAAAATCCTCAAAGGACGATCGTGGAAGCACTAAAACAGGGCGCAGATGCGCTTTTTATTTTGTTGGGCGGCATCATGGTGTTGGCCATGCACGCTGGTTTTGCTTTTCTGGAGCTGGGCACAGTCCGAAAAAAGAACCAGGTCAATGCGCTGGTCAAAATCCTGGTGGATTTTTCAGTGTCCACCGTGGTTTATTTCATGGTCGGTTACAGCGTGGCTTATGGCACCACCTTCTTTGTGGGGGCGGAACAACTGGCCGCCAAGAACGGCTATGACCTGGTCAAGTTCTTCTTTTTGCTGACTTTTGCCGCTGCCATTCCCGCCATCATTTCGGGCGGCAATGCCGAGCGGGCCAAATTCTGGCCACAGTTGATCGCCACGGCGGTGATCGTGGGCTTTGTTTACCCCTTCTTTGAGGGCATTGTCTGGAACCAGCACTTTGGTGTGCAGGCCTGGATCAAAAGCCTGACCGGTGAAGAGTTTCACGACTTTGCCGGCAGCGTGGTGGTGCACGCCCTGGGTGGCTGGATTGCCTTGCCCGCCGTGCTCCTGCTGGGCGCCCGCGCCAACCGTTACCGCAAGGACGGCGGTATTTCGGCCCACCCGCCCAGCAGCATTCCCTTTCTGGCGCTGGGCGCCTGGGTGCTGACGGTGGGCTGGTTTGGCTTCAACGTGATGAGCGCGCAAACCCTGGACAAAATCTCAGGGCTGGTGGCGGTCAACTCTTTGATGGCCATGGCCGGTGGCACCTTGGCCGCCTTGGTGATGGGAAAAAATGACCCTGGTTTTGTCCACAATG
>CAJBLW010000052.1 GCA_903953985.1 uncultured Burkholderiales bacterium | reverse complement strand
GCGCAGGTCACGATCGACGACGTGACCCGGCACAACGCGATGAGTCTGGGCATGTGGACGGCCTTGCTGGCGGCTTTTGACGAAATCGACCGTCGCCCCGACATACGCGTGTGTGTGCTACGCGGTGCGGGTGAGAAGTCGTTTGTGTCGGGCGCCAACATCAGCGAGTTCGAGACCCAACGCAACTCCGAAGCCTCTGTGGCGCATTACAACGACATGGTCAAACGGACCCAGCAATCGATTTTTCGCTGCCGCGTGCCGGTGATTGCGGCCATCAGTGGCATTTGTTATGGCGGCGGGCTGGGCCTGGCCTTGAGTTGCGACATGCGTTATGCAGCGCCGCATTCGCGTTTTCGCATGCCTGCGGCTCGCTTGGGACTGGGCTACGACATCGACAACATGAAAAGCATCCTGAACAACCTGGGGCCTCAGGCCACTGCCGAGGCTTTCTACACCGCCCGGGTCTACGACGCGCCAAGCGCACAGGCTATGGGCATGGTCCTTGCTGTAGTGGAAGATGTGTTTGCGCACTGCACCGCATTGGCCCAAGAGATCGCCACCAATGCACCCTTGACCATTCAGGCCGCCAAGAAAACCCTCGTGGCCCTGGCCGATGATGAAAAAGACATGATGTCAGTGAAAACCACCATCGACGCCTGTTTCAAAAGCACAGATTATGCGGAAGGCCGGCTGGCTTTCGCACAAAAGCGGTCCCCTCAATTCACCGGCCAGTAACCACCAACCCAGGAGTATTCAGATGAAACTTTGGACTTCCCTCATCGGCTTTGCGCTGTCGGTCTCCACCGGCATGGCTTTGGCTTTGGGCCCAGCGCCCGCCCCCCTCAAAGACAAAGCCACCCTCACCGTGGGCTATGTCAAAGTGGGGCACCTCTCGCCCATGCTCTTGGTCGAAGAAGAACTCAAGAAAATGAACATCGAAGTCAAACGCGCAGAATTTGTGCGCTACGCCGATGCCCGTACCGCACTGTTGTCCAATTCGGTCGACGTGTCGGCCGTGGGTGCGGGTGACCTGGCCATCGTGGCCGGCCAAGGCAGCAAAAACCTGATTGGCCTGACCGGTGTGGGCAGCTCGCCCAAATACCTGGTGGTGCGCAAAGGCGTGAAGATCGATGACTGGGGCGACATTGCAGGCAAAAAGATTGCCATTGCTCCCGGCTCGGCCGTCTGGTTCCAGTGGGCCATGACTTTGATCGAGAGAAACATCCCCTACAACACGTTCACCCCCGTGAACGTGCAAGGTGGAGGCACTGCTTTTGTGCAGGCGATGAAGCGCGGCGACATCGATGCCATGGTGCTGTGGGAGCCCTTTGAGTCGCAGGCTGTGGCCGAAGGCGATGCTTACTTTTCGCAAAAACTGGAGTACAGCCAGTCCCGCGCTGTGGGTGCCGAACTGGGTATGCTGGCCGCCTCTGGCGAAGCCATGACCCAAAAGAAAGAATTGGTGCGCCGCTTCCTGTGGGCTTACCTCAAGGCCGAAGAAACCCTGAGCAAGAACAAGGATGTGTTTGCCGATGCCTATTCCAAATACACCGGCTTGCCCATGAACGTGACGAAAGAGTCGGCCAAGATCATCAAACTCGGTGGCGTGTTGACCAAAGAACAAGTTTCGCGCTTGGCTGAAGCTGCCTTCAAACAAGGCATTGTGCAAAAAGACGTGACCAAGGAAGCCGCCGCTCTGTACGACGACTCCATGGTCGTTGAACTCAAAAAGTAAGCAGGCAGCACCCACATGGCTAACGCTTCTCTCGATACCCTTCGTCGGACAGTGCTTGGCCTGTTGGTGCCAGCGGTGGTTCTGGTCATCTGGCAGGTGGCAGGCAGCAGGCCAGGGATGGCCGGCATCTTGCCCACCCCCATGCTGGTTTTGGAAGGCTGGCACGGCTGGATTTTCGGCTCGCCCGGCCTGGGCCTGAACCCTTACTTGGGCTCTTGGGTGTCCAACGTCCAATACTCCTCGATGCGGGTGGCGCAGGGCTTTTTCCTGGCGGCTCTGATCGGTGTTCCACTGGGTTTGCTGATCGGCTGGAGCCGTTTGGTTCAGCAACTGTTTGACCCGCTCATCCAGAGCTTGCGGCCCATCCCGATCACGGCTTGGTTGCCGTTTTCGATCGCCCTGTTTGGCATTCGGGACATGGGTGCGATTTTTCTGATTTTTCTGGGTGGCTTTTATGCCATCGTGGTCAACACCACGCAGGGTGCGCGCGATGTCGAGCGCAACCTGGTGCGCGCGGCCCTGATGATGGGTGCCAGTCGCAGGCAATTGCTGTACCGGGTGGTTTTGCCCGCGGCCATGCCCTCCATCTTCACCGGTTTACGCATTGGCTTGGGCATTTCCTGGACGGCGGTGATCGTCTCTGAAATGGTGGCCGTCAAGTCCGGTCTGGGTTACGTGCTGTGGGACGCCTACTACGTGGGACGCATGGACATTGTGCTGGCCGATATGGTGTCGATCGGCATCATGGGGTTTTTGAGTGATCGCCTGATCGTGTTCATTGAAAGCAAGGTTTTGGTCTGGCGCATGCTGCAAAGCCATTAAGAAACAACATGTCCGATATTTCCATTCAAAACCTTTACAAGACCTACCCGGGCGTCACGCCCGTCAAGGCCCTGGAAGACATCCAATTGCAGGTCGCTCCGGGGGAATTGGTGGCTTTGCTCGGGCCTTCGGGCTGCGGCAAATCCACTTTGCTGAACCTCATTGCCGGGTTTGAGCAGCCCACAGCGGGCCAGTTGTTGGTCAATGGTGGCGTGGTCAGCGCACCTGGACCTGACCGTGGCGTGGTTTTTCAAGAAGCCGCATTGTTTCCCTGGCTGAGTGTCTGGGACAACGTGATTTTCGGCCCCAAGGTGCAGGGCATGGCACGCAGCGAATACGAAGACCGCGCCCACGAAATGATCAAGATCGTGGGCCTGAGCGATTTCAAGAACCATCTGCCTGTGCAGTTGTCTGGCGGCATGCGCCAGCGCGTGGGCATTGCCCGCATCCTCACGCTGGGCTCACGCGTGTTGTTGATGGATGAACCCTTTGGCGCACTGGATGCGCAAACCCGCCTGACCATGCAAGAGCTGCTGCTTACCGTGTGGCAAAAGCTCAAACCCACCATCATCTTTGTCACGCACGACATCGACGAGGCGATCTTTTTGGCCAGCTCCATTTACGTGATGTCCGCTCGACCAGGCCGCATTCAGACCAAGATCACCGTGCCACTGGCGCGTCCACGCACCGTGGCCGACACGGCCAGCGAAACCTTTGCATCGCTCAAGCTCGAGATCCTCAACCTCATTCGACACTGACATGGCCAACCCCCGCATTCCTTACCGCTTCTCCAACGATGGCCCGACCCTCAAGGCTGCGCCTGAGGGCGCCATCATGGTGCACTTGGTGGTGAACGTGGAGCATTGGCAGTTTGAGTCGAGCATGCCGCGCACCATCATCACGCCGCCCCACGGCAAAGAAACCGTGCCCGATGTGCCCAACTTCAGCTGGGCTGATTACGGCATGCGGGCCGGTCTGCCGCGCATCCTGCGGGCCATCCAAGACCGGGGGCTTCCCGCCTCCACCAGTTTCAACGCCGGGGTCATCACCGCTTATCCACACGCTGCGCAAGCCATGCACGATGCAGGCTGGGAGTTCATTGGCCATGGGGTGCACCAAAAAAGCCTGAACCACAACCAGGGTGAGTCCGAAGAGTCGCTGATCGCCATGAGCCTGGACATGATCGAGCGCTTCACGGGCAAACGCCCCCGAGGCTGGCTCAGCCCCGGTCTGCGCGAAACGCACGACACGCCCGAGTTGCTGAAAAAGCAAGGCGTGGACTACGTTTTTGACTGGGTGGTTGACGATGTGCCCAGTTGGATGCAAACGCGCAACGGCCCCTTGCTGGCCTTGCCCTACAACCTGGAAATCAACGACTCGATCGTTTACGCGATCGAAAAACACACCAGCGATGAGATGTATGAGCGCTTGGCGCGGACGCTGGCCTTGTTTGAACGCGAAGCCGCCACGCACCCCCGCGTGCTGGCCATCGGCCTTCACCCGCACCTGATTGGCGTGCCCCACCGCTTTGCCAGCTTTGAGCGCATGCTGGACTTGCTGATGAAGTCACCACAAGTGTGCTTCAAGACCGGCGGGCAGATTGCCGACTGGTACACCGCACAGGTGCCCGCTCCCAACGCCTGAT
>CAJBLW010000051.1 GCA_903953985.1 uncultured Burkholderiales bacterium | reverse complement strand
GTTGCTGGAACCCACAATGACCAGATAAGTCAGGACCACAAAACCCAGCACGCCCAGCGGGTAGTTGACCTCTTTGAAGAAGGGCACCTGCAAACCGGCCTTGGGGGGCAAATTCACATCAAAGCCAGACATGACCCACTGGCCAAACAGATCCAACACACGTGCATTGGAGCTCTCAGAAATGCTGAACACCAAATACAACGCGGCCAACAAGCCAATGACCGATTGCCAAAAATACTTTTCACGCGAGCGCATACCCTCGGGGTCTTTGTGGACCACTTTGCGCCAGTCGTCCACCCATCCAATGGCGCCAAACCCCAGGGTCACGATCAGCACGATCCAGACAAAGCGGTTGGACAGGTCAAACCACAACAAAGTGGAGATAGCGATCGACAACAAAATCAGCACGCCGCCCATGGTGGGTGTGCCACTTTTAGACAGGTGCGATTCCATGCCGTAGCCCCGAATCGGCTGACCAATTTTGAGCGACGTCAGGCGGCGGATGACCCAGGGGCCTGCGGCCAGTCCGATCAGCAAGGCGGTCATCGCGGCCATCACGGCGCGGAACGTGATGTATTGGAAAACACGCAAAAAGCCCCACTCAGGAGACAAGGTTTGCAACCATTGGGCCAGACTAAGCAGCATGGGGCTCCCCTTTGATATTGTTTTTGTTCGATTCAGCGGTGCTTTGTGACTGCAAGGCCTGGACTACGCGCTCCATCTTCATGAAGCGCGAACCTTTGACAAGCACGCTGCGAAACTGGCCCACTTGGGCTGTAACGCTGGCCAGCAGGCTGTCCATATCTTCAAAATGTCGCGCCGAACCGAAGGCCTTCGCGCTGTGCACGCACAGGTCACCCAGGGTGTAAAGCACCTCGATGCCGCACTCTGCCGCGTAGCTGCCGACCTCGGCATGGAATTGAGGGCCCTGATTGCCCACCTCGCCCATGTCACCCAGCACCAACAAACGCGGCGCAGACAGCTCGGCCAAAACGTCGATGGCGGCGCGGACCGAATCGGGGTTGGCGTTGTAGGTATCGTCAACCAAGGTGATCTCGTCTGTGGCCGTGTACAGGACCAGTGCGCGCGAGCGGCCCTTGACCGGCTCAAACGCCACCAGACCCTGAGCCACGACGGCCAGAGGTACCCCTGCGGCCAGGGCGCAGGCCGTAGCGGCCAACGCATTTTTGACGTTGTGGCGCCCCGCGATGTGCAAACGAACGGGCGCGGTGCCCTCGGGTGTTTTGAGGGTGAACTGCCAAGCACCCGACTGCCAGACCACCACTGCAGCACGCACTTCGGTGTCTGAGACAGACGCCATGGCAAAGCAGCGCTTCGCCCGCGGACCCGACAGGCCTTGCCACACGGGCGTAAATTCTTCGTCGGCTGGAAACACCGCCACACCCTCTAGGGGCAAGACCTGCAGCACAGCACCATTTTCATGCGCCACGGCCTCGACAGTGCCCATGAATTCTTGGTGCTCACGCTGCGCGTTGTTGACCAGGGCCACGGTGGGCCGCGCCAACTGGGACAGGTAAGCGATCTCACCGGGGTGGTTCATGCCCAACTCGACCACGGCGATGCGGTGATGGGCACGCAAATTGAACAAGGTCAGAGGCACGCCAATGTCGTTGTTCAGGTTGCCCTGGGTGGACAAGGCATCATCCCCTGCATAGGCACGCAAGATGGACGCGATCATTTGCGTCACCGTGGTTTTGCCGTTGCTGCCGGTCACGGCGATCAGCGGCAAACTGAACTGGGCACGCCAGCCAGCTGCCAGCTCACCCAAAGCGATGCGCGCGTCGGGCACCACAAGAGCGGGCAAGCCTTGCGCCAGCGCCTGGTCTTCACCCGAGGCCTCGCACACCACGGCCACGGCGCCCTGCGCCTTGGCCTGGGCGATGAAGTCGTTTCCATCG
Source organism: uncultured Burkholderiales bacterium (assembly GCA_903953985.1). Taxonomy (GTDB): domain Bacteria; phylum Pseudomonadota; class Gammaproteobacteria; order Burkholderiales; family Burkholderiaceae_C; genus Limnohabitans_A. Next base: position 1,212 of record CAJBLW010000051.1, on the reverse strand, counting down.
AAACGCTCACCACGCAAAGCCACAAACAGGTCACCCGCTTGCAGGCTGCGGCTGTCGGTGTGCACCCGGTCGGCCACCACCCGTTGGACATCCACGCCACGGGCTTGAGTCAACCAGCCCAGGGCGAGATTCAAATTCAGTTTCATGGACTCTGGGAGGTTCATGCGTGAACCCCCGTCCGCTGCAAAGCGCGTTGCTGCAAAACCCTGCGGGCTTGCGTCACATCCGAGAACGGGTGGCGAACGCCCAAGATCTCCTGCTCGCATTCGTGGCCTTTGCCCGCCACCAGCACCACGTCTTGTGCCGCTGACTGCGTCACCGCATCGGCAATCGCCAAGGCACGGTCCAGTTGAATGCGAACTGACTGAGGGCGGCTCAAACCTTGTACCATCGCGGCCACAATGGCCTCAGGCGATTCGCTCCGCGGGTTGTCGCTGGTCAACACCAGCTGGTCGGCCGCAGATTCGGCGGCCGCAGCCATCAAGGGACGTTTGCTGGCATCGCGGTCACCACCACAGCCCAGCACACACCACAGGCGACCGCCACGCACCGTCGCCTGCGAACGCAGCGCAACCAAGGCCTGGGTAATGGCGTCGGGCGTGTGGGCGTAGTCCACGATCACCAAGGGGCAAGGCGGATTGGCCTGCGCATCAGGCAGATCAAAGGTCACTCGCTCCATACGTCCGGGTACAGCCGTCAGCTGGGCACACGCTTGCACCGCTTGCGCCAAGACAAAACCCAGGGCGCGCAAACTGCCGATCACGCCCAGCAGGTTGTCTATGTTGTACTCGCCAATCAAGCTGGTATGCAGGGTCTGAACGTTACCGCCCTCGATCACCTCAAAGGTCAAACCCTGGCTGCCGAGTAAAGCTCGCGCTTGCAGACGGGCCGGTCCCCGACGCGAGCAGGTCCAGACTTCGATCGGGCCGTCTTGTAATTGCTTGGACAACAAAGCACCTTGGGCATCGTCGATATTGATGACGGCTGCTTGCAAACCGGGCCAAGCACACAAGGCGGCTTTGGCTGACCAGTAGCGCGCCATGTCCCCGTGGTAGTCCAAGTGGTCCTGGGTGAAATTGGTGAACACGGCCACGCGGATGTGCGTCCCATCCAAACGGTGCTCGGCCAGACCGATGGAGGAGGCTTCGACGGCGCAGTGCGTCACACCGTCGGCCGCAAACTGCCTGAACTGGCGTTGCAGGAGCACCGGGT
>CAJBLW010000050.1 GCA_903953985.1 uncultured Burkholderiales bacterium | reverse complement strand
TCAGCGGTGAACTGATCGCGGCGGTGCAGCAAGGTGACGCTGGCAGCGGCTTGCGGGCCTTGACATGCATTCAGGCAAGTTTGCAAGGCGGTGTCGCCGTCGCCCGCCACCACCAGGTGTTGGCCTGCCCAGCGCTCGGGCGCGGGGTGTTCGGCAAAGACTTGCGTGCCTTCAAAATCTGCCAGGCCGCCCAAAGCCATGCGGCGCGCCACAAAGGCGCCCACACCCGCTGCGATGAACAGGGTGGGGGTGCGAAAGGTCTGGCCAGAATTGGTGATCACCAGCAGGCGCTGGTCGGTCTGGCGCTCGACGCTGTCCACCAACTGGCCCAGGTGCAGGGTGGGTTTGAATGGGGCGATTTGTTGCTGCAAGCGCTCAATCAGTTCGAGTCCGGTGCAATAGGGGATGCCCGGGATGTCGTAAATGGGTTTTTGGCCATACAACTCGGCGCATTGGCCGCCCACATGGGGCAGGGCGTCGATCACATGGCAGTGCACACCTTGCAGGCCCAACTGGAAGACCTGAAACAGGCCCACGGGGCCTGAGCCAATGACCAGCGCTTCGGTGTCGATGGGGGTGGTCATGGAGAGAAGCTTGCGAAAAAAGACCGAAATAAAAAGGCAGAAAATTTCGGCCCTTCAAAAAGTTCAGCGGATCAACTCGGACAACTTGCCGGTCTTGTCTTTGAACTCGTCAGCGGTGCTCAACGGCGTTTTGCGCTTGGTGATGCTCTTCCAGCCGGGCAACAAAGCCAGCTCGGCGTTGAGTTGGGTCATGTGCTGCTGGTCGGCGGGCAGGTCTTCCTCGGCAAAGATGGCATTCACGGGGCATTCTGGGATGCACACGGCGCAGTCGATGCACTCATCGGGGTCGATGGTCAGGAAGTTGGGGCCTTCGCGAAAGCAATCCACGGGGCAAACGTCCACACAGTCGGTGTATTTGCACTGGATACAGGATTCGGAAACAACGTGGGTCATGATGGACTTGGAGTGAAAGAGTTTTGCGCAGCCAAACCACGCAGAGCCAACATTTTAAGGGGGATTCAGAGTCAACCTGGCCCAAGGCCGGCTGTGTCTATGAGCTCAACAGGGCTTTGGGCACCAGACTGGGGGTGGCCTTTCAGTTCACCAGCACCGCCCCCGAGGTCTTGTGGCTGGCGGTGTCCACCAGCACCAGCGCGCCCAAAATGCGCGACTGCGCAAAGGGCAGGGTAGCCAGAGGCTCTTGCAGGGCCAGCGTCACATGGCCGATGGCGTTGGGGGGCAGCTCGCTGGCTTCTTCTTTGGCCAGGGTGTTTACGTTCAGGCGGTGCACCACGCGCTGCACTTTCACTTTGACCCAGCGGTGGCCGTGCAGCGCCCAGTAAAGGCGGCCCGCGACCAGGGGCTCGTCGTCCATCCAGGCGATGGTGGCGTTCAGCTGGCGCTGGCCTTCGGCGCTGCCGTGTTCTGCCAGCAGCCAGTCGCCCCGCGACACGTCCACCTCGCGGTCGAGCACGAGGCCTGCGCTGTGACCAGCGGCCTTGTTTTGCGGTTGGCGAGTGGCGCTCAGCACCTGAGCCACCACGGCGGTCTGGCCGCTGGGGAAAATTTTGACAGTCTGACCCGGTTCGATGCTGCCCGTGGCCACGCGGCCCCAAAAAACGCGGCGGCCCTGGGTCGTTACGCCGGAATCGTGGTGCTGCGCCGCCGGGCCGCCCCAAGGCGCAGCAGCGGCCCCCTCGGGGGGCAGCGCAGTACGCGAAGCGACAAGCGTGGGGGCACCAGGTTTCTCCACCCACTGCACCGGGAAGCTGAACGCCACTTCGGTCTCGGCGGGCGTGACCGGCAGGTCTTCGAGGATGCTGAGCAAGCTGGGGCCGTTGTAGCCGCACCAGTCGGTTTGGTCGGCGTTGTGGGTGTCCACCACATTCCAGCCCTTGAGCGCCGACACGGGCACCATGGCCGCGATGGTGATGCCGGCTGCTTGGGCGAATTTGTTCAGAGCGCCTGCGATGTTCTGGTAAGCCATGGCAGGGTCGGCCACGGCGTCAAGCTTGTTGATGGCGAAAACGACAGACGGCACCCGCAGCAGGTTCACCAGCAGCGAGTGGCGGCGGGTTTGCGGTAGCAGTTGAAGGTCGGGGTTAGTCCAGTCGAGCTTGATGGCGTCGACCAGCACCACGGCGGCGTCGGCGCTGGATGCGGCGGTGACCATGTTGCGGGTGTACTGCTCGTGGCCGGGTGCGTCACCGATGATGAACTTGCGGGCTTCGGTGTTGAAGTAGCGGTAGGCCACGTCGATGGTGATGCCTTGCTCACGCTCGGCACTCAAGCCATCGGTCAGCAGGGCCAGATCGGTGTATTGACCCTCTTGACCCGAGCGCTGCACGCCCGCCAGGTGGTCTTGCAGCACGGCCTTGGTGTCGACCAGCAGGCGGCCAATCAGTGTGCTCTTGCCATCGTCGACCGAGCCGCAGGTGATGAATCGCAACGCGGTTTGCGTGTTGCTTTCGGAGGATTTGGCGAAAAAGTGTTGTTCGGTGTGCATGTGTGGTTTTCCCGTGCTCAGAAATAGCCGTCTTTTTTGCGCTTCTCCATGGAAGCCTCGGATGTTTTGTCGTCCATGCGGGTCGCGCCGCGCTCGCTCACATCGGCGGCCAGCGTCTCGATCACGATTTGCTCGGGCGTGGCGGCTGTGCTCTCCACTGGGCAGGTGCAGGTGATGTCGCCCACGGTGCGAAAACGCACGTCGCGCACCACCACTTCTTCGCCGTCTTTGGGGGGTGTCAGTTCGGTCACCGGCACCAAGAGGCCTCGGCGGTCCACCACCTCGCGTTGGTGGGTGTAGTA
>CAJBLW010000049.1 GCA_903953985.1 uncultured Burkholderiales bacterium | reverse complement strand
GTGCGCGAAGTGTTGGTGGAAGTGCAGCACCAGCTTTTCAACCTGGGGGGTGAGCTGTCCATTCCCGGCTTTGAGCTGCTCAAGGAAGAAGCGGTGGCGGCCCTGGACGAGGCCCTCGAAAAGTACAACGCCCAGCTGCCCAAGTTGGAAGAGTTCATCTTGCCTGCCGGCACACGGGGTGCATCGCAGGCCCATGTGTGCCGCACTGTGGCCCGTCGCGCCGAGCGGGCTTGCGTGGCCCTGGGCAACGAAGAAGCCTTGAACGACACGCCGCGCCAATACCTCAACCGTTTGTCCGATTTGATGTTCGTGTTGGCCCGCGTGCTCAACCGCATGAATGGCGGCGATGACGTGTACTGGAAGAGTGCACGCATGCAAAAAGACCCGGCAACCTGAAGTTTCTGGGGCTGTCACCTAGGTGCATGTTTCAGGGTTGATGCGCGTGACAGCGGGGCATGGCCGCTGATACGCTGCAATGCATGAACACCGTGACACGACCTTCTGCCTCTGCACCCTACCTGCCCCAGATCAGGCTGTACCAAAACTGGCTGCGCGATGAGCGCGGCCTGAGCTTTGCCACTTACAAAAACCTCTGGCGATGGTCGGTGACCGAGTTGGATGCGTTTTGGCAAAGCATTTGGGATTACTTTGATTTTCAGTCGCCCACGCCGCACACGGCGGTGCTGTCGAACAACGTCATGCCGGGGGCCAAATGGTTTCCCGGTGCCCAGACCAATTACGCGCACCAGGTTTTTCGGCATGTACAGCCAGCCCATGCGGCCGGGTTTTTGGCGGTCATCAGCCACAACGAAAAAGGCTTGCGCCGCGAAATGACCTGGCCCGAACTGCGCCGCCAGGTCGCGGCCATGGCCTTGCACCTGCAAGCCCAGGGGGTGCAACCGGGGGACCGGGTGGCGGCGTATTTGCCCAACATCCCCGAGGCGATGGTGGCGTTTTTGGCCACTGTCAGCGTGGGCGGCGTTTGGAGCATCTGCGCGCCCGACATGGGCACCCATGCGGTGCTCGACCGCTTCAAGCAGATCGAGCCCAAGGTGTTGATCGCAGTGGACGGCGTGAGCTACGGCGGGCGCGACTTTGACCGCATGGGCGTGGTGCAGGAGCTGCGCGACGCGCTGCCCAGCGTGCAACACGTCATCGTGCACGACAACCTGGGCACACTCGACCTGGCCCAGTGTGATGTGGGTGCCAGCGTGCAAATGTCGGCCATCACCGCGCGAGACGATGCCGCCGTGCAGGCCTTTGAGCCCATGTGGCTGCCGTTCGATCACCCGCTGTGGATTGTTTATTCGAGCGGCACAACCGGCCTGCCCAAACCCATCGTGCATGGCCACGGCGGCACCGTGATCGTGGCGCTGGCCAACAAGATTTTGCACAACGACATTGGCTGCAGCTACCACCCCAACAGCTGGGGCGAGCGTTTTCATTGGTACAGCTCTACTGGCTGGGTCATGTGGAACGCGCAGGTGGCGGGCTTGCTGAATGGTGTGACCTGTGTGATTTATGACGGCAACCCTGGCGGCAGCAAAGACAACCCGGACTGGGGCATTTTGTGGCGCTTGGCGGCGCAAGAGAAGGTGAGCTTCTTTGGCGCGGGCGCGGCCTTTTTTGCCAACTGCCAAAAGGCGGGCGTGGACATCGTGCGTTGCGGCGATTTGTCTGCGGTGCGCGCCCTGGGCACCACCGGATCGCCCTTGTCGCCCGAAACCCAAAGCTGGGGCACGGCGCAATTTAAAAACATCGGCCCCGACATCTGGTGGTGCAACATTTCGGGCGGCACCGATTTTGCGGGTGCTTTTTTGGGTGGCCACCGCGAGTTGCCGCAAGAGCCTGGCGTCATGCAGTGCCGCGAACTGGGTTGCGCGGTCGAAGCCTGGAACGAGGCGGGCGAGCCCGTTTTGGGCGAGGTCGGCGAGCTGATTTGCGCGCAGCCCATCCCTTCCATGCCGCTTTACTTCTGGAACGACAAGGACAACGCCCGCTATCTGGCCAGCTATTTTGAGATGTACCCCGCAGGCCACGGCCGCCAACCCGGCGGCGGTGACGGCCCGGCCAGCATGGGCGGCGTATGGCGGCATGGTGACTGGCTGCGCATCGGCGATACCCAAGGCGTGGGCGAAGGCTGCGTGATCTTTGGCCGCAGTGACGCGACCATCAATCGCTATGGCCTGCGCATGGGCACCAGCGAGTTGTACAGCGCGGTGGAAGCCCTGCCCGAAGTCATGGACTCGATGGTGGTGGACCTGGAATACTTGGGAAAAGAAAGCTACATGCCGCTGTTTGTGGTGCTGCGCCCGGGACCGGCGTTTGACGATGCGATCAAAGCCAAGCTCAACAATGCCATCAAGGTAGCGCTTAGCCCCCGTTTCATCCCGAATGAAATTTTCCAGGTGGCCGAGATCCCGCGCACCTTGTCCGGCAAAAAGCAAGAGCTGCCGATCAAGAAACTCATGCTGGGTCAGCCGCTGGAAAAGGTCGTCAACCGGGACGCTATGGCCAACCCGGGTTGTTTGGATTGGTATGTGGAGCTGGCCAAAACGCATTTAGCCAAGGCCTGATCTGCCCGCCCGACCCGAGGGCTGAAAACCCTCCGCGCTCTTGGTGCTTTGCGTCTCTTTTTAAACCGGGTGGGTCTGCAGGACCAGAATCGCCCAATCCGCCAGCACAGAAAGCGCTATCTTCCCCAGGCCCCGAGCAGGCTCCATTGCATCTTTTGCAATGCTGTATTACAGTGTCTTACAGGGTGGGCGATAACTTTGTCCCCAGAAAGGAACGACATGAGTTCATTGACTGTTCGCTTAACCGATCGGGAAGAGCGCGATTTGCAGCTGGCCTGCGAGCAGACCGGTAAAACCAAAAGTGAGGTCGTGCGTGACTTGCTGGCAGAGTCCTTACGTGGCTATCGTCTCCGCCAGGCCTTGCAGAAAGCACACACAGAACTGGGCGGCGCAGCCCGCCAGGCAGGTTGGCTAACCGAGGAAGACATCCTGCAGGATAAGTCGTGAAGGTTTTTCTTGACACCAATGTTTGGCTGTCGGCCACAGTGTTTGCGGGCCTGTGCGAAGCGATCTTGACCGAATGCCATCAGCGCGACTGGCTGTTGACCACCCAGCTGGTGCAGGTCGAAGCACATGAGGTGCTGGAGAGAAAATTTCCACAATTGCCACAATCTCGGGCGTTGTTTGATGACATTTGGGCAGAGGCCAAGTGCGTGCCAGATGTGAGCGAACCTGCCGATGACAACGATGTCCGGTTGGTCAGAGCAGCCAGCCTAGCAGGGGCCGGGGTATTCATCACGGGTGATAAACGCGTGCTTACTTGGGGCCGCGAAAGCGACATGCAAATCCTGAGCCCCCGAGATGCATGGGTGCTGCTGTTTACAGCCAGGGTCAGCGGTTAGCGCTTTGTTGTCTTGAATGCAAAACGGCGTGCCGCTTTAGCGCGCACGCCGTTTTCTTTAAAAAGGAGCTGAAAAAATCAGTTCTTGTGCAACTCAGCGTTCAACTCGCCCCAGCTCTTGTTGCGCGGGATGGCGTGCAGCGCGCCCGACTGTGAATCGCGGCGGAACAGGATGCCGTTTTTACCGGACAGGTACTTGGCTTTCATGACCGAGCCGTCGGGCATCTGGACGCGACTGCCGCCGGTGATGTAGCAACCGGCCTCAACGATGCAGTCGTCGCCCAGCGAGATGCCGATGCCGGCGTTGGCGCCCAGCAGGCAGCGCTTGCCGACCTTGATGACTTCTTTGCCACCACCCGAGAGCGTGCCCATGATGGACGCGCTGCCGCCGATGTCGCTGGCGTCGTCCACCACCACACCCGCGCTGATGCGGCCTTCGACCATGCTGGCGCCCAGGGTGCCGGCGTTGAAGTTGCAAAAGCCTTCGTGCATGACGGTGGTGCCGCTGGCCAGGTGCGCGCCCAGGCGCACGCGGTCAGCGTTGGCAATGCGCACGCCCGACGGGATCACGTAATCGGTCATTTGTGGGAACTTGTCCAGGCCTTTGATTTCCAGCACGCGGCCTGTGCCACGGGCCTTCAGGCGTGCGGCGGGCACGTCGGCCAGCGCGCAGGGGCCAAAGTTGGTCCAGGCCACGTTGGGCAGCAGGCCAAAGATGCCGGTCACGTTGGCACCGTGCGGCAACACCAGGCGGTGGCTCAGCAGGTGCAGCCGCAGGTAGGCGTCGTGCGTGTCGGCGGGCGCGTCGGCCAGGCTTTTGATCTCGGTGCGAACCGCCACAACGGTGGCGTTGCGCACGCTGCAGGCGACCAAGGCTTGCGCCACGTCAGCGCCCAAAGCGGCGACGGCTTCGGCCTGGGTCAGGCGGGTGCTGCCGCTGGCGGTCACGTCGGCAGCCAGTTCGGGGGCCGGGAACCAGGTGTCCAGCACGGTGCCGTCAGCAGCGATGGTGGCCAGGCCTGTGGCGCGTGCGCCGGTGGTTTGGAGTGTGCTCATGTTTGGGTTCCGAAAAATGGCCCGCCAAGTGTGTGGGCCGTTGCGTCAAGGGTGGCGAGATTATCGCGGAAGGCTGTGTGTCACAAATTATTCATGGGCCACAAATAAACTGAGTAATTTTTAACACTCACGATTTTCGACGCAGGAGATGGTAGCCACCACGATGCACAACGGAGACGCTTCCCAAACCATGACCGCTCTCCCTCGCACCCATGCTGGTGCCATGTTATTCACCAGAACCTCGGTAGGCTCCCCCGACCGCTTCACTGCGCCTTGGCGGCTGATGGGCATGCTTTTGATGGCCAGTTTGCTGTGCGCCTGCATGCCGCGCCAATTGCTGGTCAACAGTGCCGCCGACGCACTCACTGCACAAGGCCAAGCGACTGAAGAGGACATGGGTTTGGCCCGTGAGGCCAGTGCTTTTTATCTCAAACTGTCCGAATCCTTGTTGCGACAGTCGCCGGGTCACTTGCCCTTGGCCGAGTCGGTGGCCTCGGGCTTCACGCAATATGCCTACGCGTTTGTGGCTTTCGAAGCCGAACGCTTGGTCAGCACCGATGCCAAGGCCGCGCACCGGCTCAACCAGCGAGCGCAGCGCATGTATTGGCGTGCACACCGTCACGCCATGGCCGCTTTGAATCAGACGAGCCCCGGGTTTTCTGCTGCCCTGGCGCAGCCGCAAGCCTCGCGCTGGCCGGCGCTGCGACCCGATCAAGTGGGCGTGGCCTATTGGGCGGCGGCTTCCTGGGGGGCTTACATTGCCCTGTCCAAAGACGATCCCGATGCGGTGGCCGATTTTCCCTTGGTCGGTCGCTTGGCCGAATTGGCATGGC
>CAJBLW010000048.1 GCA_903953985.1 uncultured Burkholderiales bacterium | reverse complement strand
CCCACGACCTGATCAACGGCTACCTGCCCGCTGATTGGACAGTGGCGCAGTGGAAAGCCGCGCAAAGCGACCCCGCGCAGCACGCCGCGCTGACCGCCGCCGCTGCCCAAAGCTGTGCCGTGCACGTGCAAGCCATGCTGGACTTTCAGGCCATGGGCATCCCCACAGTGGACTACGGCAACAACATCCGCCAGGTGGCGTTTGACCACGGCGTGAAAAACGCGTTTGACTTTCCGGGTTTTGTGCCCGCCTACATCCGCCCCATGTTTTGCGAAGGCAAGGGCCCGTTCCGCTGGGTGGCCTTGTCGGGCGACCCCGAAGACATCTACAAAACCGACGCCAAGATCAAGGAGCTGTTTCCGAACAACACGCACACCCACCGCTGGCTCGACATGGCGCGAGAGCGCATCAGCTTTCAGGGCTTGCCCGCACGCATTTGCTGGCTGGGCCTGGGCGAGCGGCACCTGGCCGGACTGGCTTTCAACGAGATGGTGCGCACCGGCGAACTCAAAGCCCCCATCGTGATCGGCCGCGACCACCTGGACACCGGCTCGGTGGCCAGCCCCAACCGCGAAACCGAAGCCATGAAAGACGGCACCGACGCCGTGAGCGACTGGCCGCTGCTGAATGCTTTGCTGAACACCGCGGGCGGCGCCAGCTGGGTCAGCCTGCACCATGGCGGCGGCGTGGGCATGGGTTATTCACAACACTCGGGCATGGTCATCGTGGCCGACGGCAGCGACGATGCGGCCGAACGCCTGGCGCGTGTGCTGGTCAATGACAGCGGCTCTGGCGTGATGCGCCACGCCGATGCCGGGTACGAGCTGGCCGTGGCCACCGCCAAAAAGCAGGGGCTGAAGCTGCCCATGATCAAGTGAATGCAGCGAGGCCGACCATGACCGACGGTTTCAACTTGGCGGCCTTGCCCAGCGCCGACGGCGTTTGGCACCACCTGCAACTGGCCCCTGAGGCCTTGGGTGCAGGTACACCAGCCGTGCCCGATGCGGCCATCGTGGTCGCGCAAGGGGCCATCGCCTGGGTGGGTGCGCACGCCGATTTGCCAGACGCTTACCGGCCACTGCCCCAACACGACGGCCAAAGCGCCCTGGTCACGCCGGGCCTGATCGATTGCCACACGCACCTGGTGTACGGCGGCCAACGCGCCAACGAATTTGCCATGCGCCTGGCCGGTGCCAGCTACGAAGAGGTGGCGCGTGCGGGCGGCGGCATTGTGTCCAGCGTCAAGGCCACGCGCCAGGCCAGTGAAGACGCTTTGTTCGACGCGGCCGTGCCCCGTTTGCAGGCTTTGCTGGCCGAAGGTGTGTGCGCCATCGAGATCAAATCAGGCTATGGCCTGAGCCTGGAGCACGAACGTAAACAGCTGCGCGTGGCACGGCGGCTGGGCGAGGAGTTTGGCGTCACGGTGCGCACCACGTTTTTGGGGGCCCATGCGCTACCGCCCGAATACGCCGGGCGCAGCGACGACTACATCGGGCTGGTGTGTGAAGAGATGCTGGCTGCGCTGGCCGCCGAAGGCCTGGTGGATGCGGTGGATGTGTTTTGCGAAAGCATTGGCTTCACGCTGGCGCAGACCGAGCAGGTATTTAAGGCTGCGCAAGCGCTGGGTTTGCCGGTCAAGCTGCATGCCGAGCAGCTGTCAGACATGGGCGGCTCGGCGCTGGCGGCACGTTACGGGGCGCTGTCGTGTGACCACATCGAACACCTGAGCGCAGAGGGCATCGCCGCCATGCGGCAAGCGGGCACCGTGGCGGTGCTGTTGCCCGGCGCTTATTACACGCTGCGTGACACGCACATGCCGCCCATTGCCGCCCTGCGCGAGGCGGGCGTGCCCATGGCCGTGTCCACCGACCACAACCCTGGCACCTCGCCTGCCTTGAGCCTGTTGCTCATGGTCAACATGGCCTGTACCTTGTTCCGATTGACGGTGCCCGAAGCGCTGGCGGGCGTGACGCGCCATGCCGCGCAGGCGTTGGGCCTGCAGGCCACACATGGCCGCATCGCCGCCGGGTGCCCTGCCAATTTTGTGCTGTGGCCTTTGGGCGATGTGGCAGAACTCGCCTATTGGCTGGGCCAGCGCCCGGCTTGCAGCGTGGTGCGCCAAGGCCGTTTGGCGGTCGATGGCATGGCCTTGCACCGGATGAGCCCCTTGCCCGAACGTCCAACCCTGTCTCCTCATCAAGCATGACTTTTCAAACCACCGAGCCCCCCTTCCGATTTCGCCAAGGCACACGCCCTTTGCTGATCTCGATGCCGCATGTGGGCACACATGTGCCGCCCGCATTGGCCGTACGCTGGAGCGATGAAGCACAGCGCGTGCCCGACACCGATTGGCATCTGGAACGCCTGTACGACTTCGCCGATGCGCTGGGTGCCTCGGTGCTGATGGCCACGCATTCGCGCTTTGTGATCGACCTGAACCGCCCGCCAGACGGGGCCAGCCTGTACCCTGGGCAAAGCGTGACCGGCCTGTGCCCCGTGGACCTGTTCGACGACCAGCCGCTGTACCGCGACCCGGCCGATGTGCCGGGCGAGGCCGAGATTGCTGAGCGCCGCGAAGCCATCTGGCAGCCCTATCACGCGCAATTGGCGCAAGAGCTGGCCCGCATCAAAACCCAGCATGGCGTGGCGGCCTTGTGGGACGCGCACTCGATCCGCTCGGTGCTGCCGCGGTTTTTTGAAGGCAAGTTGCCCGACCTGAACCTGGGCACCGCCAACGGTGCCAGCTGCGACCCGGCATTGGCCGAGCAGCTGCTGGCCATTGGCAAGCAAGCCACCGGCTACACAGCGGTGCTCAACGGCCGATTCAAGGGCGGGCACATCACCCGCCAATACGGCCAACCGGCCCAAGGCATTCATGCGGTACAGCTGGAGATGACGCAAAGCAGCTACATGCAGGAAAGCTGGCCCTTTGACTATTTGCCCGAAGTTGCCGCAGGGGTGCAGCCGCATGTGCGGCGGATGTTGGAAGCGGTGTTGGCGTTTGTGGAGACCTGAGGCCAAAGGCATGCCCAGGCCAGCTGCTCAGGCCCTGTTGAGCCGATGCTTTCTTGTAGGTCGGGCCTTTATGGTTCGACGTTTCCCCTTGAATCAAGCCCAGCGCTGCATCAGTCTTTGCCGAGCCGATGCTTGCACATTCACCAAGCTCAGATCCCCGCCATAGTGCGCCACGACGCGGCGGTCCATCCACGCGAACCAGAGCGGTGGGCAATACGCCACGGTGATCATGGTGGCGTAGCCCGCTGGCAGTTGCGGAGCGGCGGCGAAATGCCGCAGCGCCTGGTAGCGCCGACTGGGGTGGGCATGGTGGTCCGAATGCCTTTGTAGCTGATACAGCAAGAGGTTGCCCACCAGGTGGTTGCTGTTCCAGGAGTGCTCGGGCTCGCAACGCACGTAGCGCCCAGCAGTGTCTTTTTGCCGGAGCAAACCGTAATGCTCCACGTAATTCACCACCTCCAGCATCGAGGCTGCGTACACGGCCTGCAGCACCAAAAAGGGCAACGCCATCCAGCCCAGCCATGCCACCAAAGCACCAAACAAAACCAGCGTCAGGCCCCAAGCTTGCAGGTTATGGTTTTGGGGATGCCAAACCTTCATGCCTTTTTGGTTCAACCGCTCTTGCTCCAGCGCCCAGGCCGATTGCAAGCTGCCCAAAAATGAGCGCGGCAAAAAAGCCCAAAAGCTTTCGCCCATGCGAGCGCTCGCTGGGTCTTCCGGGGTGGCCACGCGTTTGTGGTGGCCCCGGTTGTGCTCCACAAAAAAGTGGCCATATGCACTGGGGGCCAAAGCGATTTTGGACAGCCACCGGTCCAGGGCCTCCTTTTTGTGGCCCAACTCATGCGCGGTGCCGATGCCCACGCCGTTGATCGCGCCAACCGTCAACACCAAGGCGGCATAGCCAAACCAGGGCAGCGGCTGAGTCGCTGCGATCCAGGCGCCCAACACCGTGCCGATCATTTGCAGGGGCACATAGGCCCACACCATGGCGCGGTAAAACACGTCCTGTTCGAGTTGAGCCACCGCCGACTCGGGTGGGTTGCTGAAGTCTTCGCCCAACACGCGGTCGAGTATCGGCAACAACACATGGATGACCCATGGGGCCAGCAGCATCCACCCCCATTGGCCTGTCCAGACGAAAGCCAGCAAGGAGCCCGAGAAGGTCAGGGGTATCGAAGGGCTGAGCAGCCACAACCAGCGCTTGTCTTGCCAAGCCTCTTCGAGTTTGACGGCTGGGCTGTTCATGGGTGTGGCCTGCTGAACCGTTCCGGGCCAACAAATTCAAGGACGGCACGCATAACTTGTCTCCAAATGTGGTTCCATTGTGAGGGGTGTTTGGGCCAACGAGATGTCGCCATGACGAGGGGCTTGCTGGGAAAAACCCTGATGCACACAAGACTGGCCGAGAGACGCTTGAGCCCTTATATTGGACGCACAAAACATTTGGACAGGGAGATTTTATGGAATTTGATTACGTGATCGTGGGCGGTGGCTCAGCCGGGTGTGTGCTGGCAGCCCGTTTGAGCGAAGACCCCACCGTGCAGGTGGCCCTGATCGAGGCCGGGCCACCCGACACCAGTGCCTTGATCCATTGCCCTGCGGGCATAGCGCTGATGGCCCGCACCGAAATCGTCTCGCAAGGCCTGAACACCGTGCCGCAACCTGGCTTGAACGGCCGCATCGGTTTTCAGCCGCGTGGTCGCACCTTGGGCGGCTCCAGCTCGACCAATGCGATGGCCTACATCCGTGGTCAAGCCGTGGATTACGACACCTGGGCGCAGATGGGTTGTACCGGCTGGTCGTGGGACGAGGTCTTCCCCTACTTTCTGAAGGCCGAGCACAACGAGCGCATTCACAACGAATGGCATGGCCAAAACGGCCCCTTGAACGTGGCCGACCTGCAAAGCCCCAATCCGTTCGCCAAACGATTTGTCGAAGCGGGCGTGCAAGCAGGTTTGGCGCACACCACCGATTTCAACGGCCCCACGCAAGAAGGTGTGGGCTTGTACCAAGTCACGCAAAAGGCTGGCGAGCGCTTCAGCGCGGCCAAGGCTTACCTCACGCCGAATCGGGACCGCCCCAATTTGCATGTCATGACCGGCGTCACTGTGGACCGTATTGGCTTGGTGGATGGTGTGGCACGCCAGGTGCACACGCTGCGGGGTGGCAAGGCACAAACCGTGACCGCCCGGCGCGAGATCATTTTGAGCGCCGGCGCATTCCAGTCGCCCGCCATCCTCATGCGTTCGGGCATCGGACCCGCCGCGCATTTGCAAAGCCTGGGCATCGCGGTGCTGCGCGACTTGCCCGGCGTGGGCGAAAACCTGCACGACCACCCCGACGCGGTGCTGGTGGCCGATGCGCCGGGTCACACCGATTTGATCGGCGTCTCACCACGGGGCACATGGCACACCTTGCAAGCCCTGTGGGCCTGGCGGCAGCAACGCACGGGGCCGCTCACCACCAATTTCGCAGAAGGCGGTGCGTTTTACAAAAGCCGACCTGAAGAGGTACACCCCGACATTCAGCTGCACTTTGTGGTCGCCAAACTGGTGGACCATGGCCGCCAATTGACCCTGGGCCACGGCTATTCACTGCACGTGTGTCTGTTGCAACCCGACAGCCGTGGCCGTGTGCAATTGGCCGACCGCAACCCGAACAGCGCCCCGCTGATTGACCCGCAGTTTTTGAGCGATCCGCGCGACCTGCAACGCTTGCGCGACGGTGTTCGCCAAGCCCAAAACATCTTGTCCCAACCCGCATTGGCTGCGTATGGGAAAGAGTGGGCAGCGTCTGCCGATGCGCGCAGCGATGAACAACTGGACTACTGGATTCGCCAACACGCCGACACGGTGTACCACCCGGTGGGCACCTGCCGCATGGGCCAAGACGACATGGCGGTGGTGGACGCGCAACTGCGCGTGCACGGCGTCACGGGCCTGCGCGTGGTCGACGCTTCGGTCATGCCGCGCATCGTGAGCGGCAACACCAATGCGCCGACGATCATGATTGCGGAGAAGGCGGCAGACTGGATTCGCGGGGCGGCGCGTTGAGCGAAGCTTCACGGCAGAGCCTGGGTTCCCCGCAGGGGCGATGTGGCAAAGCGAAGCGCCTCTGAGCCTCTGCGGGGAGCCCTGAAGCGGCCTGCCCGTTCAGATCACTTCTTCTTGGAGACCACCCGCACCATCTCCAGGCACTGCTTGGCGTAGCCCCATTCGTTGTCGTACCAGGCCACGATCTTCACAAATGTCTTGTCCAGCGCAATGCCGGCGGTCGCGTCGAACACGCTGGCGCAGGATTCGCCACGGAAGTCGGTGGAGACGACTTTCTCGTCGGTGTAGCCCAAGACGCCTTTGAGGGCCCCTTCGCTTTGCGCCTTCATCTCGGCGCAAATTTCGGCGTAGCTGGCATCGCTGTTCAGTTCCACGGTCAGGTCAATGACCGACACATCCGACGTCGGCACGCGGAAGGCCATGCCGGTGATCTTGCCCTTGATCTCGGGGATCACCACGCCCACGGCCTTGGCCGCGCCCGTGCTGCTGGGGATGATGTTTTCCAGAATGCCCCGGCCACCGCGCCAGTCTTTGCGGGACGAGCCGTCCACCGTCATTTGGCTGGCAGTGGCAGCGTGCACCGTGGTCATCAGGCCGCGCTTGATACCCCACTTGTCGTTGAGCACCTTGACCACGGGGGCCAGGCAGTTGGTGGTGCATGACGCATTCGACACGATGGCCTCGCCTGCGTATTTCTTGTGGTTCACGCCATAGACGAACATGGGGATGCTGTCTTTGGACGGGGCAGAGATTACGACTTTTTTGGCTCCCGCCACGATGTGCATTTGGCTGGTGGGCTCGGTCAGGTAGTGGCCTGTGCATTCGAGCACGATGTCCACGCCCATGGCGCCCCACTGCAGGTTGTGGGCGTCGCGCTCATGCGAGAGCTTGATCTTCTTGCCGTTAACGATCAGGGTGTCTTCGGTGAAGTCCACCGTGCCATCAAAACGGCCGTGCACGCTGTCGTACTTGAGCATATAGGCGAGGTAGTCGGCGGGCTTGGGGTCGTTGATGCCCAAAATCTGGATGTCATTGAAACCGTGTTTGAGGGCGGCGCGCAGCGCCAGGCGGCCGATGCGGCCGAATCCGTTGATGCCCAACTTGATGGTCATGTGAAAGCCTCAGAAAAAAGTTACGAATCGGTGACGTAACCGGATTGGAAACGAACACCCTTGCATGGGCCTGATTCCTGAACGGGACTTCAGCGCTGGGTCAGACCCATGGCGCTGAAGCGGTTCATCCGGCGGGCCTGAATCAGGCCTTGAGCAATGCAGCGTGGACCGTGTCGGCCACGTTTTCAGCGGTGAAGCCGAAGTGTTTGAACAAAACCGGAGCCGGGGCGGATTCGCCGTAGGTGTCGATGCCGACCACGGCAGCGCAGCCGTATTTCCACCAGCCGTCGGTGGAGCCCATTTCGACCGCTACACGGGGCAGCCCTTTGGGCAGCACGCTTTGCTTGTAGTCGCTGTCTTGGCGGTCAAACACATTGGTGCTGGGCATGGAGACAACACGCACACCGATCTTGCGTTCGGCCAACAGCTTTTGCGCCGCCATGGCCAGTTGCACTTCGGAGCCGGTGGCGATGATCACGCCGTGGGTTTTCTTGATGCCGACGTGCTCGGGCTCGGACAACACATACGCGCCACGGCTGATGTCGCCCAGATCGCTCTTGGGTGAGTAAGCCAGGTTTTGGCGGCTGAGCAGCAATGCCGATGGGCGGTGGGCGTTTTGCAGGGCCACAGCCCAGGCCACGGTGGTCTCGGCCGTGTCGGCTGGGCGCCACACGTCCAGGCCAGGAATCAGGCGCAGGCTGGCCGCGTGCTCGATCGACTGGTGGGTCGGGCCGTCTTCGCCCAGACCGATGGAGTCGTGAGTGAAGACGTGGATCACTCGCTGCTTCATCAGCGCAGCCATGCGGATGGCGTTGCGTGAATAGTCCGAGAAGGTGAGGAAAGTGCCGCCGTAGGGGATGTAACCGCCATGTAACGCGACGCCGTTCATGATGGCGGCCAT
Source organism: uncultured Burkholderiales bacterium (assembly GCA_903953985.1). Lineage (GTDB taxonomy): Bacteria > Pseudomonadota > Gammaproteobacteria > Burkholderiales > Burkholderiaceae_C > Limnohabitans_A. Next base: position 830 of record CAJBLW010000048.1, on the reverse strand, counting down.
GCCGAATTCGCGCACGCCATAGTTGATGTGGCGGCCGATTTTGCCGTCTTCGGTCTTGACGACATCCCCGGCCAGGTCCACCCGAAAAGCAGGGGTGCTCTTGGTGTTGGTGAGGTTCGAGCCCGTGAGGTCAGCCGAGCCGCCCAGCATTTCGGGCATGGCGGCGGTGAAGGCTTCCAGCGCCAGCTGGCTGGCCTTGCGGCTGGCCACGGTTTCGCCTTTGGTGTGGGCGGCCACCACGGCGTCAAACGCCACCTGGTTGAAGTTCTTGGGCAAGTCGCCCTTCATGCGGCGCACAAACTCTTTGGCTTGTGCGGGGTGGGCGGCTTTGTAGGCGGCAAAGGCGGTGTTCCACTCGGCTTCGCGGGCCTTGCCAGCAACCTTGGCGTCCCAGTCGGCATACACCGCTTTGGGGATCTTGAAGGGCTCGGACGTCCAGCCGATGGCTTCGCGGGTGAGTTTGATTTCTTCAGCGCCCAGCGGCTCGCCGTGCGCTTTGGAGGTGCCTGCACGGTTGGGCGAGCCCTTGCCGATGGCAGTCTTGCAGACGATCAGGGTGGGCTTGTCGGCGCTGTGCTTGGCGGCAGCGATGGCCTTGGACACTGCAGCGGCGTCGTGGCCGTCCACGGCGTCGATCACGTTCCAGCCGCAGGCGGCAAAACGCTGGGGCGTGTTATCGATGAACCAAGGGGCCACTTGGCCGTCGATCGAGATGCCGTTGTCGTCGTACAGGGCGATCAGTTTGTTCAGCTTCCAGGCGCCGGCCAGGGCCACGGCTTCGTGGCTGATGCCTTCCATCAGGCAACCATCACCCAGGAACACGTAGGTGT
>CAJBLW010000047.1 GCA_903953985.1 uncultured Burkholderiales bacterium | reverse complement strand
TAGTGGGCCAGGGGGGCCGAAGTTCAGCAGTGCGTTTGGCGGTCTGCGTTCACTTTCTGACCCTGAACTGCGCCCGCTGTCAGTGACGCCCTTCGTTTTGGTTGTAGCGCATGATGCGCCCGTGTCGGCCTTCTTTTTCGCGCTCGATGTCGTAGCAGTCACCCGCAGGGCCGGTGCGCCGTGCCAGCAAGGGCGTCAAAAGGGCGTGGTCCTGCGCGTTCAGGCGCAACGACTCGATGCGTTGCGTTGCCGGCAGGTGGCGCGTCGATGTAAAGCCCATGATGGCGCTGCCCACTTGGGGTCGGTCAATCACCCACCGCGTGGCCACATCACCCAGGCCCACGCCGTGGCGCGTGGCGATGGTCTTCAAGGCTTGCAGCAGCTCCTGAAACAGGTCCCAGCCGCCAAAATCCTCGATGATCAGTTTGTACTTGGTGTGTGAACGGTTGGCCAGTGGCTCTGCCGGCTCGGCTTGGCCCAGCCAGGCTTCGCTCAGCAGGCCGCCGGCCAAGGTGCCGTAACACAGCAGCTGAATACCACGCTCCTTGCACAGCGAGACCATGCCTTGGTCGGGGCGGCTGTCCAGCAAGGAGTACTGCACCTGCGTGCTGACCAGTGGGATGCCGGCATCCAATATTTCCCGTGTCACGGCGGTGTTGAAGTTGGTCAGCCCCAGGTGCGCGATTTTGCCTTCGCGGCGCAGATCGCTCAGGATGCCCAAGGCTTCGACATAGCCTGGCTGGGCCAGGTTCCACCAGTGAAACTGAACCAGGTCCAGCTGGTCTACACCCAGCCGTTCCAGCGAGCGGTCGATGATCTCGGTGAGGTAGGCGCGGTCCCATGTCGTCAGTCGGTCGTAGTCGGGCACGCATTTGGTATGCACCTGAAGCTGGGTTGCCAGATTGGGGTGCTCGCGACGAAATCGGCCGATCAAGGCTTCCACGCCGATGTAGTGGTCGGCACAGTCAAACGTGGTGAGGCCAGCCTCGACGAAGGCAGCCATGTCTTTTATGGCTTGCGCTTGGTCGACTTCGCCGTGGCCGCCCGCCAAGTGCCAGCAGCCTTTGATCAGTCGGGACGCACGGTAATTCGGTGCCAGCTCGGTGGTGGAAATGCTCATGGTTTTTTTGGGGGGTCTTGTGGAGATGTGGCCAAAGGCTCTGCGGTGACGGCCGCGTGGCTGAACTGCCGTGTGCCGCAGCGCTTGATGACAAAGCGGGCCTTGCAATTCGGATCGGGGCAGGCGACGCGGGCGTCGGTGCTCATCCAATCGTTGGGGTGGCAGGGGCGTTGTTTGGCGGGCAAGATGGGCAGCAGCGCCGCCAGGGTGTAGATGGACCAGCTTTGCCCCGGCGGAAAATGCAGCTGCTCGCCATGCAACTCGAAGTGGTCTCCGGCTTTGGCCTTGCACCAGCAAGGACCATCGCCTTCCCACTCCACCCGCAGGTCGAACAATTCAAAGTGGTCGTCGCCTGCGGGCTGGCTCATTTGCTCACGCCCAACTCGCGCGACACGCTGGTGATGAGGCCACGGTATTCGTCCAGCGCTTGTTTGGCAGCAGGCGATTTCTTGCTCGCGTCTGCCAGCCATTCTTCTTGCACAAAAGCCAGCTTGCCGCGCAGCTCTTGCAACAGGGGGCCTTGCACGTCGGTGACCTTGACCCCGGCAGCAGCCAACTGGCGGTCGGCGTCATCTTCCTTGGCCTGCCAGACGGCGGCAAAGCGGCGCACCATGGCTTCACCCGAGAGCTTTTCGATCGCAGCACGGTCGCGCGCCTCCAGTGCAGCCCACTTGGCGGCGTTCACCACCACGAATTGGCTGGAATGCGCAAAGCCACCCGGCACATACGAGGCCGTGGGCATGTGCTGCGTCATCTTGAAGGCGACCACGGTTTCCTTTTGCTGGAACATGCCCTGGATCACGCCCCGCGAGATTTGCTCGTAGGCTTCGGACAGCGGTGAAGAGATGGGCGTCATGCCCAGCGAACGGGTGATCTTTTCGACCGTGGTGCCAGGCACACGGATCTTGATGCCGCTGACCGCGTTCATGGAGGTCAAGGCATTGGCCTTGGTGAACAGCTGGTAGGAGCCATTGGTCCACAGGCCGAGCAGCACAGTGCCCTCGTGCTCGTTGGCTTGTGCAAAGTGTTTTTGGTAGGTGCGCCAGTAAGCCAGCGAGTTGACCACCGCGTGGTCGGTGGTGAAGGGCAGTTCACCCATTTCGGTGAACTTGAAACGGTTGGGCGTGTAAGCGTGCACGCTGAACGCGATGTCGGCCACGCCGTTTTTGACCAGATCAAAGTGGGCTGGCGGTGCACCGAGTGCGGGCAAGACCTGGATCTTGACGCGACCCTCGGTGGCTTTTTCGACATCGGCGGCCCAAGGCTGGATCATTTCGGTGACCACATGGTGCGTGGGTGGCAGCCAGTTGGAAAAGCGCCAGACGGTTTGGGCTTGTGCAGCGAGCGCGAAACTGCCCAGTGCAGTGATCAGCAGTGATTGACGCAGAAAACGGGGGGTGACCATGAGAAAGCTCCTTGGGTTGAGATTGACGGATGGGGAGAGGGATTCGGGGTTAAATCAGGTGATGGAGGGCAGCCATAAAGCAACGGCCGGCACAGCGAGCAAGATGCCCAGGCGGATCACGTCGGCCGCCACAAACGCGCTGGCCCCGCGAAACACCACATTCAGCGGGACCGATGGAATCTGGCTGGCCATCATGTACACGTTCATGCCCACGGGTGGGGTGATCAGGGCCACCTCGATGAGGGTGACGATCAGCACACCGAACCAGATCGGGTCGATGCCGTAGCTGACCACCAGGGGAAACACAATGGGCAGCGTCAACAAAAGCATGGACATGCTTTCCAAAAAGCAACCCAGCACCAGGTACATGGCACAAATGATGAGCAAAAATTGCATGGCCGACAGGTCCAGGCCCTGAAACACACCGCCCAACCAGGGGGTGAAGCCTGAGATGGTGATGTACTTGGACAAGACCAATGCGCCAATCAGGATGAAGAACAAGCTGGTGGTGGTGACCGCGGTCTCGCGCAGCACCTGGGCCAGCAGCTTGCGCGTCAGTCGCCCGCGTGCAATCACCATCGCAAAGGCGCCTGCAGCGCCGATGCCCGCCGCTTCGGTCGGGGTGAACCAGCCGCCATACAGCCCACCAATCACCAAGCCGAACAACAAGACCACGCTGCCAATGCCGCGCAAAGAGTTCATGCGTTCTTGCCATGTGCTGCGCTCGCCAGCTGGACCCGATTCAGGGTGACGCCATGTGTACACCATGACCGCGCCCACATACAACAAGGCCCCCAACAGGCCCGGCAGCAC
>CAJBLW010000046.1 GCA_903953985.1 uncultured Burkholderiales bacterium | reverse complement strand
TTTGGCGCTCAGTACATAGCTGGCGCGGGCGAGCACGTCTTCGGGCATGAGCTTGACGCCTTTGGGCAGCAAGCCATGCAGCTCGATAAAGCTTTTGACGGCCGTGAACAGGCCGTCACGCAAGCCGCTGTCGTGCGTGCCACCTGCGCTGGTGGGAATCAGATTGACGTAGCTCTCTCGCACCGGGGCGCCGTCTTCGGTGAAGGCCACGGCCCAAGAGGCGCCCTCGCCTTCGGCAAAGTTGTCGTGGTTCGCATCGGCAAAGCCTTCGCCTTCAAACAAGGGAATCACCGGATCACCGTTCAGGGTTTGCGTCAGGTAGTCACGCAAACCCGCCTTGTATTGCCACTGCTGGGTGTCTTTGGTTTTTTCATTCAACAAAGTCACCGTCACGCCCGGCATCAGCACCGCCTTGCTGCGCAGCAGGTGTGTCAGCTCGTTCATGGGGAGGGCACTGGATTCAAAATATTTGGCGTCGGGCCAGGCGCGCACCGTGGTGCCCTGCTTGCGGTCGCCTTCGCCCGACTTGCGGGTCACCAGTTGTTCGATCACATCACCGCCCGAAAACACCAGGCTGGCCACTTGGCCTTCACGGTAGCTGGTGGCCTCAAGGCGCGTGGACAGCGCATTGGTCACCGACACGCCCACGCCGTGCAAACCACCCGAAAAACTGTAGGCCCCGCCCTTGCCCTTGTCAAACTTGCCACCGGCGTGCAGGCGGGTGAAGACCAACTCGATCACGGGGGCATTTTCTTCGGGATGCAAACCAAAGGGAATGCCCCGACCATCGTCTTCGATGCTGACCGACCCATCCAAGTGCAGGACGACTTTGATTTTTTTGCCATAACCCGCCAGCGCCTCGTCGGCGGCGTTGTCCAGCACTTCTTGAATGATGTGCAGGGGGTTGTCGGTGCGGGTGTACATGCCCGGACGTTGCTTGACGGGCTCCAGTCCTTTGAGGACTCGAATCGAGCTTTCGGAGTACTCGGTGGAGGTTTTGACAGTTGATTGGGTGATCATGGTGGCGGATTGTAGTGGGATTTACGAACGTCTACTGGATGCAAATACAGTTGTTTTTTGATATCAGCACCGGCACACACGAGATTGGTTAAAGTCAGGGGATGCAACACAAACCCCTTTCCCTGACCCAGGTGCTGATTTGCGGCGCGGCCATCGTCACCCTGTCCATGGGCATTCGCCACGGCTTTGGCCTCTGGTTGCAACCCATCACCCAAGCCCAAGGCTGGGGCAGGCAGGAGTTCGGCTTTGCCATGGCCATCCAGAACCTGGCCTGGGGTTTCATGGGCATTTTTGCGGGAATGCTGGCCGACAAGTTTGGCGCGTTTCGGGTCATCACGGCCGCGGCCTTACTCTACGGATTGGGACTGGTGGGGATGGCCCAGGCCCAAACGCCCTGGATGTTTGCGCTGTTTACTGGCCTCATCATCGGCACTGCACAGGCGGGTACCACCTACGCCGTGATTTATGGCGTCATCGGGCGCAACGTGCCGGCCGAGCGCCGTTCATGGGCCATGGGCATTGCGGCAGCCGCCGGCAGCTTCGGGCAGTTTTTGATGGTGCCGGTTGAAGGCATGCTGATCAACCAGGCGGGTTGGCAAAACGCCCTGATGATTTTGGCGGCAGCCACCGTGCTCATCATTCCGCTGGCTTGGGGGCTGCGCGAGCCGGCTTTGCACGCGCCGGGCCAGGTCAAACGCGAACAGACCATCCTCCAGTCGCTGCAAGAAGCCTTCAAGTACCCGAGCTTTCAGCTGCTGATGGCCGGCTATTTCGTGTGCGGCTTTCAGGTCGTTTTCATTGGCGTGCACATGCCCAGCTACCTGAAAGACCACGGTATGGCCCCACAGGTGGCCAGTTATGCGCTGGCCCTGATCGGCCTGTTCAACGTGGTGGGCACCTACATTGCGGGCACCATGGGCCCACAAATCCCGAAAAAGCACATCCTGGCCACCATCTACATTTCGCGCTCGGTGGCGATCACGCTGTTTTTGCTGGTCCCGCTGTCGCCCACCAGCGTTTACATCTTTTCGGCCGTGATGGGTTTGCTGTGGTTGTCCACCGTGCCGCCCACCAACGCGGCGGTGGCGCATATTTTTGGCGTGGCCCATTTGTCCATGCTCAGCGGCTTTATCTTTTTCGGCCACCAGATTGGCTCGTTCATGGGCGTGTGGCTGGGCGGCTATTTGTACGACAAGACCGGCAGCTACGACATCGTTTGGTACCTGGCCATTGCGCTGGGCATATTGGCTGCTCTCGTTAACCTGCCGGTGCGGGAGAGCCCCATCGTGCGTCCATCGCCTCAAACCGCATGAACACCCGTAGCACCCTTTGGCTGCTGTCAGCCTTGATGTTGGCCATCACCTTCGGGCTGTATGCCCAATCCGATGTGGTGCTGATGCTGGCCGACCAGCTGTGGTCTTGTTTTTAACTTTAACCCCTGACTGAACATGCACGGCACCGAAAACCCCTCTGCCTGGGTCCAACGCTGGGCACACCTGATTGCCCCGGGCAGCACCGTGCTCGATGTGGCCTGCGGCGCGGGTCGCCACATGCGTTATTTGGCCGCGCACGGGCATCGAGTCACCGGCGTGGACCGAAATCCCGAAGCCGTGGCCATGGCCCAAGCCAGTGGCCCAGTTATTTGTGCCGACATTGAGAACGGCCCATGGCCCTTTGCCGGACAAACATTCGGCTGCGTGGTGGTGACCCATTACCTCTGGCGCGCGCTGCTGCCCACCCTCGTGAGCTGCGTGGCTCCGGGTGGCGTGCTGATCTACGAAACCTTTGCAGCAGGCAATGAAAGCGTGGGCAAACCGTCGCGGCCTGACTTTTTGCTGCAACCCGGTGAGCTGCTCAGGGTCATCGAAGGATTGCGCACGGTGGCTTACGAAGAAGGCTTTGAGGCATCGCCGGATCGTTTTGTGCAGCGCATTGTGGCTGTGCGAGCCGACCCATACGGAGCCATCAAACGCTGGCCATTGCAACCCGCCTGAAACCGCGGCCGCCTCGCGCCTTTGCTTGGCCTGACATTCGTGCAGGGTTTAGTGACCTGCAAGTGACTGGCAATCGTTAGAATGATCTTTTTTCCTGTTCAGAAACCCCTGACATGACCACCGAATTTCGCCCCCTCCGTGGCAGCATCCCTGCCCTGATCACACCCATGCTCACAGACGGCAAAGTGGACTACCCGACTTTGCGAAAACTGATTGACTGGCATGTGGCCGAAGGCACCGATGCCATTGTGGTCGTGGGCACATCGGGCGAATCGCCCACTGTGACTGTGGACGAGCACTGCGAAATCATCCGTGTCTCGGTCGAACAAGCGGCCAAACGCATCCCCATCATTGCCGGTTGTGGTGCGAACTCCACCGCTGAAGCGATCAATCTGGCCAAATTTGCACAAAAAGTTGGCGCAGACGCCCAACTGCAAGTGGTGCCCTATTACAACAAGCCTACCCAAGAAGGCCTTTACCAGCACTTCAAAGCCATTGCCGAGGCCGTGCCAACGCTGCCCGTCATTTTGTACAACGTGCCAGGTCGAACCGTGGCCGATCTCCAGCACGAGACCGTGCTGCGCCTGGCCCAGGTCCCTGGCATCATCGGCATCAAGGAAGCTACCAGCAACATCGAGCGCGCGCAGTGGCTCATCCGTGACGTCCCCAAAGAATTCGCCGTATTCTCAGGCGATGACGCCACGGCTGTGGCCCTGATGCTGTGTGGCGGTGCCGGCAACATCAGTGTGACCGCCAACGTGGCACCCCGCCTGATGCACGATTTGTGCATGGCTGCACTGCGTGGCAATGTGCAAGAAGCCATGCGCATACAGTTCAAATTGTTGCCTGTGCACAAAAACCTTTTTGTCGAAGCCAACCCCATTCCCGTGAAATGGGCCATGCAACGCATGGGCCTGTGTGGCCCCACATTGCGCCTGCCCATGACCGAGCTGTCAGCGTCTCAACAGCCCGTGGTTGAAGCGGCCCTGAAGGCCAGCGAACTCATTTAATGGACATCCCAAGGATATTTGTGAACCCTCTGTTTTTCAACTTCATGCCCGGCTTACCTTTCAAACGAACCGCCACAGTACTGACCTTGGTCAGTTTGCTCAGCGGCTGTTCGCTTCTACAGGAAGACAAAATTGACTACAAAAGCGCAGCCAAAGCGCCCACACTCGAAGTGCCACCGGACCTGACGCAGTTGCGCAAGGAATCGCGTTTCGCCCTTGAGAGCACTTCGAACACAGCCTCCAGTTTTCAAAATGCAGGCAGCCGCGTGGTCGATGCGGGAACGGCAGCTAACGCCCTAGGGCCGGTCAGGATCGAACGTCAAGGCAATCAGCGCTGGCTGGTGGCCAGCTTGCCAGCCGACAAAGTCTGGGAGCCCCTGCGGGAATTTTGGACCAGCAATGGATTTGTGCTGACCACGGATGCACCCGACATCGGTGTCATGGAAACCGATTGGGCTGAAAATCGGGCCAAACTTCCCCAAGACTTCATTCGCAGAACCCTGGGCAAAGTGCTGGACTCGTTGTACTCAACCGGTGAGCGCGACAAATTCAGAACTCGCGTTGAACGTCAAGCACAGGGTGGCGTTGAGATTTATATCACCCACCGGGGCATGATTGAAAACTACTCTGACAGTCAGAAAGCTTCTACCATCTTGCAACCCCGCCCCAGCGATCCTGAGCTGGAAATCGAATTCCTGCGCCGCCTGATGGTCAAGCTGGGCACATCGCCAGAAGTCGCCAAAACGACCTCTGCAGCTGCCAGCAACATGTCAGAAACGATCAGCCAGGTCAGCAGCCTCAATGGCAAGCCCGCTATCGTGCTTAAGGACAACCTTGACCGCGCGTGGCGCCGCACAGGCGTTGCATTGGACCGCAGCGGATTCACAGTGGAAGACCGCGACCGCTCGGCAGGTCTGTACTTTGTACGCTATGTGGCCGCTGGCACCACCAACGAACCGACGGGATTCCTCGGGCGTCTGTTTTCCAGTAAAAAAGATGTTCCTTCGACTCTGACCAAATACCAGATCAGCGTCACGTCTTCTGGCGAAAACCAAAGCACGCTGCGCGTCATGACCGCCAGTGGTCAACCCGAGGCATCGGCTAAGGATGCCGAGCGCATTTTGAAGTTGATTGCGGCAGAGTTGCGCTGAACGAGTGATCTCAAGAAGAAAAAAACCCCGCCAAGCGGGGTTTTTTTATGACCCATCCGGTTTGCACCGGATGAAAGCGATCACTTGGCAGCAGAAGCAGCAGCGGCAGGAGCCGATGCGTCAGCAGCTGGTGCAGCAGCCGGAGCCGATGCGTCAGCAGCTGGAGCTGGTGCTGCTGCAGGTGCTGGCGCTGGTGCTGGCGCTTCTTTTTTGCCGCAAGCGGACAAAGCAGCAGCAGCGATGAATACGGCCAGAACGAGAGACTTGTTCATTTTGATTTTCCTAAGGTGTGAATGTGAAAACAATTTCCGGAAATTGTTTCAACGGATGTTAAAGCCGTTGAAACTGAGCCAAAAGCACTCGAGCTCTTTTGTACTCAGCCCTAGATTATAGCGTTTTCCCTAGTCCATCGTATGAACCTTTACCGCGAGATCTGAAGCATTTGAGTGAAAAATAACTTAAAACAGGCTGTTTAAACAGGCTTCAACCATCCGGCACAAGCCCAATCGAGCAAGGCAAGCTTGGCATCGGTGCTTAAAATTTTGAATGTTTGCCCTGTAATGGCACGATCGTCGGCCAATTGACGTAAACCAACAGCATCTCGCCCTCCGACCTTGAAGCTCTCTCCATTGATGAACAAGTGCTTGTCGTCATACATCATTTTGGTGCGTCGATCGAGTTGAACACCCGCCGACAAATCAGGCTCGGCTTGTGGACCCTCGAACCAGACATTGGCTTTCGGCTCGGTCAGGTACTCTCCCAACAAGCTGTCAAGAAGTTGAGGGTTTTTTAGTGCTTTGTCGACAACTTGTCGCGCGAAGCCAGACAAAGACGATGGAATGGCAGCAGGTGAAGACACGGCAATTTGTTTGGGATCACGGTAAAGCGCATCACCTACACCGTCAAAAGCCTCATCGGCCAGACCCAGCAACAATTCCCTCGCCAATTCGCCTTCTTGCGGCGCCCTGAAACCGATCGACCAGGTCATGCATTCGCCCACGGCAACGCCATCGTGCGCATATTTGGGCGGCAAATACAGCATGTCACCGGGATTGAGCACAAACTCCTCTTCGGCTTCAAAGTTTTGCAAAATCTTGAGTGGCACGCCTGGCTGCAGACTCAGGTCTTTGTTGCGGCCAATGCGCCAGCGGCGCTGGCCATGTGCTTGCAGCAAAAACACGTCGTAGCTGTCAAAGTGCGGCCCCACGCCCCCCCCATCGGTGGCGTAACTGATCATCACATCGTCCAGCCGGGCATCGGGCACAAAGCGGAACTGCTGCAACATCGCGTGCACACCGTCGTGGTGCAAATCGACGCCTTGCACCAAAAAAGTCCATTTTTTCTGGCTGAACGCCGGCAGACTCCGCTTCGGGAATGGGCCGTGCTTCATCTTCCAGCCCTTGGGCGAATCAACGATCAAACGCGACTCCACGCCCTCCTCGCCAGCCAGCGCAACCAATTCGGCGCGGCCCACGCAGGGCACAAAGTCCGGGATGGCGTTGCGCACCAGCAAAGGCTTTTTTTGCCAATGGCGTTTCATGAATTGGCTGGGGGTCAGGCCGCCGAGCAGGGCCAAGGCTTGTTCTGTGTGCATGTTCCAATCCGGTTGCACAGGCCGAAAGACCTGCACTCAAAAACAAAGCGGTCAAAAAGTGGCCGCCAAACTGCGACAATTGTCCTATGGAAATCAAGACACCTTCTGTGGTCGCACTGACCTGGACACTCAAAGACACGCTGGGCGAAGTTCTGGACACCCTGGACGAGCCTGTGGAATTTTTCATTGGCGGCAAGGACCTCTTGCCCAAGATCGAGGAAGCACTACAAGGTCATGAAAAAGGGGCCAAGGTCGACCTGCATCTGGAGCCCGAAGACGCTTTTGGCGACTTCGATGAAAACCTGTTGTTTCTGGAACCCCTGGCCCTCTTCCCCGAAGGGCTAGAGCCCGGCCTCACCATCGAAGGCACCGCTCTGCCCGAGGGGTGCAACCCAGACGCACCGCGCAACGCGCTTTACACCGTGACCGAAATCTACCCCGAGCATGTAGTCTTGGACGCCAACCACCCGCTGTCGGGCATCGCGCTGCGCTTGCACCTGAAGGTGGAGTCGGTGCGCGAGCCCACCGAGGAAGAAGTGGGCCGTGGCAGTTGCGGCACCGGATTCTTCAAAATCGAAGTGAGCGACGAGGGTATCCAGACTGGCCCCACACTGCATTAACTCCAACCAGCGCCCAAGCAGGGCGCTTATTTTTTGCCCGTCGAGCCGTAGCCGCCTTCGCCACGTTCGCTGGGCGCTTCGAAATCATTGACCACATTGAACGTGGCCTGCACCACGGGAACGATCACCATTTGTGCGATGCGCTCCATCGGCTCAATTGTGAAAGCTGTATCGCTGCGGTTCCAGGCGCTGACCATCAACTGGCCCTGGTAGTCGCTGTCGATCAAACCCACCAGGTTGCCCAGCACGATGCCGTGCTTGTGCCCCAGACCCGAGCGCGGCAAAAGCATGGCCGCATAGCCTGGGTCTTTCAAGTGCACCGCTATGCCTGTGGGCACCAGCTGCCAGGCATTGGGCTGCAAGGTCAAGGGCGTGTCCATGCAAGCACGCAAATCCAGGCCGGCACTGCCGGAGGTGGCATATACGGGCAATTGTTCGGCCATACGGGCATCAATGATTTTGAGGTCGATGTTCATGTGAGATTGTGCGTTGGGTGTTTAGCAATGGATTTTTCGCTCAAAACTGAACGCTTAAAGATTGGCGCCAAACGAACCCGCATGTTTGGTTAAACGGGTGGCAATGTCGGCCATCAAATGGACGGCCAGTTCCTGTTTGGGTCCATGCGGCAATTCACGGGCCCCTGACTCGTCGACCAAGAGCAAAGCATTGTCGTCTCGACCAAACGTGGCTGGGCCAATATTGCCCACCAAAAGCGGCACACCTTTTCGGATGCGCTTGGCGGTGGCATGCGCGAGCAAATCGTGACTTTCGGCGGCAAAACCCACGCAAAACAATTCACCCGATTGGGCACGAGGTGATTGCGCCACCGTGGCCAAGATGTCCGGGTTCTCGACAAAACTCAGCTGCGGCGTTTGCCCCGAACCGTCCTTCTTGATTTTTTGATCGGCCGAATTCGCAGGGCGCCAATCGGCCACGGCTGCGATTGAAATGAACACATCCGCCGCATCCACCTGCTGTTGAACCGCCTCGAGCATCTGGCGCGCAGAACGCACATCGGCGCGTTGAACACCCCGGGGCGTAGGCAAATTCACTGGACCGGCGATCAACCTCACTCGGGCGCCCGCCATGTGGGCAGCTCGGGCAATCGCAAAGCCCATCTTGCCACTCGACAAGTTGGTGATGCCGCGCACCGGATCAATCGCCTCATAAGTCGGACCTGCGGTGACCAGCACCGCCTTGCCAGCCAAAATTTTGGGCGTGAAAAACGCCTCCAGGTCATCCAGAATTTCTTCGGCTTCGAGCATTCGGCCGTCGCCAGTCTCGCCGCAGGCTTGGTCGCCCAGACCTACATCCAGCACATGAACGCCGTCGGCCTTGAGTTGCGACACGTTGCGTTGGGTGGCCGGGTTATTCCACATTTCGCGGTTCATGGCCGGGGCCACGATCAAGGGCACTTTGTCGAGAGGACGGGCCAGGCACATGAGGCTCAGCAAATCATCGGCACCACCGTGCAACAGTTTGGACAGAAAATCGGCACTGGCCGGTGCCACCACAATCGCGTCGGCCTCGCGGCTCAGGTTGATGTGCGCCATGTTGTTGGCCTCTCGCGGGTCCCACTGCGAGGTGTAGACCGGCCGCCCCGACAGGGCCTGCATAGTGACTGCCGTCATGAATTGCTCCGCCGCCTCGGTCATGACCACCTGAACGGTGACCCCCGCCTTGACTAAAGCTCGGCAGAGCTCTGCAGACTTGAAGGCAGCAATGCCGCCCGACAAGCCCAGAACGATGTGTTTTCCAGCCAATGTGCTCATGTTGAGAAATGTAGCAGACGTGACTGTCTATAATCACGATTTCCACCTACCGGGGGCTGAAGGCTCCCGTCTTGGACATGACCAAATTCGTCTTCGTCACCGGCGGTGTGGTGTCTTCCCTGGGCAAGGGAATCGCCTCCGCATCGCTCGCCGCTCTCCTTGAATCGCGCGGCCTCTCCGTCACCCTCATCAAGCTCGATCCCTATCTCAATGTGGACCCCGGCACCATGTCGCCGATCCAGCACGGCGAAGTGTTTGTGACCGATGACGGTGCAGAAACCGACTTGGACCTTGGCCACTATGAGCGCTTCATCAACACCCGGATGAAGAAGGCCAACAACTTCACGACCGGTCAGATTTACAAAAGCGTGCTCGAAAAAGAGCGCCGCGGAGACTATTTGGGCAAAACTGTGCAGGTCATCCCCCACGTCACCAACGAAATCCAGGACTTCGTCAAGCGCGGCGCGGGCTACGACACACCCGAAGCGGTCGATGTGGCCATCGTTGAGATTGGCGGCACCGTAGGCGACATCGAATCTTTGCCTTTTTTGGAAGCCGTACGCCAGCTCAGTTTGCGCTTGGGGCCCAACAACACCGCCTTTGTGCACCTGACCTACGTACCCTGGATTGCGGCTGCAGGCGAACTCAAGACCAAGCCCACCCAACACACAGTGCAAAAACTGCGCGAAATCGGCATCCAGCCCGATGCCTTGCTGTGCCGAGCAGACCGCTACATTCCAGATGATGAGCGGGACAAAATCTCGCTATTCACCAACGTGCAAAGCTGGGGCGTGATTTCCATGCCCGATGTGGACACCATCTACAAGGTCCCCCGCGTGCTCCACGAGCAAGGCCTGGACGGCCTGATCTGCGACAAACTGCGCCTGAGTACCCCACCAGCCAACCTTAAACGCTGGGATGATTTGGTACACGACACCGAGCACCCGAATGGCGAAGTGACGATTGCCATGGTCGGCAAATACGTCGAATTGTCGGACAGCTACAAATCGGTCAATGAAGCGCTGCGACATGCCGGTATGCGCAACCATGTGCGTGTGAAGATCGAGCACATCGACTCCGAAACCATCACCCCCGATACCGTGGCCAGCTTGGCCCACTTTGACGGCGTACTGGTGCCCGGCGGATTTGGCAAGCGCGGCGTGGAAGGCAAGATCGAAACAGCCCAGTACGCACGAACCCACCAAGTGCCCTATCTTGGTATTTGCTTGGGCATGCAGGTGGCCACCATCGAATACGCCCGCCACATGGCCGGCATGAAGGATGCCAACAGCACCGAATTCGAGCCCGAGACGCCCTTCCCTGTGATCGCACTGATCAACGAATGGAAAGACGCAGACGGCTCAATCCAGGTGCGTGATGCCAACTCGGACTTGGGCGGCACCATGCGCCTGGGGGCACAAAGCTCTGACGTCGCCAAGGGCACATTGGCCCACCAGATTTATGGCGATGTGGTCACCGAGCGCCACCGACACCGGTATGAGGCCAACGTCAATTACCTGGACGACCTGCGCAAAGCCGGTCTGGTGATCTCGGCCTTGACCCAGCGCGAGCAACTGACCGAAATGGTTGAGTTGCCACAAAACGTGCACCCTTGGTATGTGGGTGTGCAGTTTCACCCCGAATTCAAGTCCACACCGTGGAACGGACACCCCCTGTTTAACGCCTTCATCAAGGCGGCCATTGAGCACCAAGCCAAGGCCTGATTTCCCTCACAGGACACCTCCATGAAACTTTGCGGATTTGACGTTGGCCTGCACCAGCCCTTCTTTTTGATCGCAGGCACCTGCTCGATCGAAGGCCTGGAGATGTCCATCGAGGTGGCTGGCCAACTCAAGGAAGCCTGCTCAAGCCTGGGCATTCCGCTCATCTACAAAGGCTCGTTCGACAAGGCCAACCGCTCCTCAGGGAATACCCAGCGCGGTGTGGGCCTCGATGCGGGCCTCAAAATTTTGGACGAAGTGCGCCGCCAGATCGGGGTGCCCATCCTCACTGATGTGCACGACGAATCACAAGTCAAAACCGTGGCCAGTGTGGTCGATGTGCTGCAGACCCCCGCCTTTTTGTGCCGGCAGACCGACTTCATCCGCGCTGTGGCGCAGTCGGGCAAGCCGGTCAACATCAAGAAGGGCCAGTTTTTGGCACCTTGGGACATGAAAAACGTCATCGACAAGGCCCGCAGTGCTGCCCGTGAAGTCGGTCTGCCCGAAGACAACTTTCTGGCCTGCGAGCGCGGTGTGAGTTTTGGCTACAACAACCTTGTAGCCGACATGACGAGCCTGGCCGAAATGCGCAAAACTGGCGCTCCGGTGGTGTTTGACGTGACCCACTCGGTGCAAAAGCCCGGCGGCCAAGGCACCAGCAGCGGCGGCGCCCGGGACATGGTGCCCGTGCTGGCCCGCGCAGGCGTGGCCGTGGGGGTGGCAGGTCTCTTCATGGAGACCCACCCAAAGCCCGTTGAGGCTTGGTCCGATGGCCCGAACGCTGTCCCACTGGCCCACATGAAGACCCTGCTCGAGACGCTGGTGCAGCTTGATGCCATCGTTAAAAAGACCCCATTTTTAGAGGACGATTTCTCATGAGCGCTTACATCATTGCCCACGTTCAAGTCACCAACCCAGTGCAGTACGAAGAGTACAAAAAATGGTCTACAGCCGCCATGAAAACTGCAGGCGCAGAAGTCTGCGTGCGAGGCGGCCAGGTTCAAGTGCTCGAAGGCGACTGGGCACCCGAACGCATCGTCGTCCTGAAATTTCCTTCTTTTGAAGCCGCCAAAGCTTTTTACGAACTGCCGGAATACCTCAAAGCCCGCGAAGCCCGTGAAGGCGCGGCCATCATGCGCATGGTGGCTGTTGAAGGCGTTTGATTTTTGGGCTGGTTTATCCCCGTTTTATTTTTCATTTTTGAGAGAGTTCCCAAATGAGTGCAATCGTAGATATCGTCGGCCGCGAAATTTTGGACAGCCGCGGCAACCCCACCGTCGAATGCGATGTGCTGCTGGAGTCCGGCGTCATGGGCCGTGCCGCTGTGCCGTCCGGCGCATCCACAGGCAGCCGCGAGGCCATAGAGTTGCGTGACGGCGACAAAAGCCGCTACTTGGGCAAAGGCGTGCTCAAAGCAGTGGAGCACATCAACACTGAAATCTCCGAAGCCGTGTTGGGCCTGGACGCCTCCGAGCAGGCCTTTTTGGACCGCACCCTGATCGATCTGGACGGCACCGACAACAAGAGCCGCCTGGGCGCCAACGCCATGCTGGCCGTGTCCATGGCCGTAGCCCGTGCTGCAGCCGAAGAGTCTGGCTTGCCGCTGTACCGCTACTTTGGCGGCATGAACGCCAACCAATTGCCCGTACCCATGATGAACGTCATCAACGGCGGCGCGCATGCCAACAACAACCTGGACTTGCAAGAGTTCATGATCATCCCCGTGGGCGCTCCGTCGTTCCGCGAAGCCGTGCGCTGGGGCGCCGAAGTGTTCCACGCCCTGAAAAAAATCATCCACGACAAGGGCATGAGCATTGCCGTGGGTGACGAAGGCGGATTTGCCCCCAACGTCGACAGCCACGAAGCGGCCATCCAGATGGTGCTCGACGCCATCACGGCTGCGGGCTATACACCCGGCGATCAAATCGCCATCGGATTGGACTGCGCCGCCAGCGAGTTCTTCAAAGACGGCCTGTACAAATTGTCCGGTGAAGGCCTGGAACTGAGTGCCGAACAATGGACTGACATGCTGGCCACCTGGTGCGACAAGTACCCCATCATCAGCATCGAAGATGGCATGGCCGAAAACGACTGGGATGGCTGGAAAGTGCTGACCGACCGCTTAGCCAAAAACGTGCAAATCGTCGGCGACGACCTGTTCGTGACCAACACCAAGATCTTCAAGGAAGGCATCGACAAAGGCATCGCCAATTCGATTCTGATCAAGATCAACCAAATCGGTACCCTGACCGAAACCTTTGCAGCCATCGAGATGGCCAAGCGCGCCGGTTACACCGCCGTCATCTCACACCGCTCAGGCGAAACTGAAGACAGCACCATTGCCGACATCGCCGTGGGCTTGAATGCGGGTCAGATCAAGACCGGCTCCATGAGCCGCTCGGACCGTATGGCCAAGTACAACCAGCTGCTGCGCATCGAAGAAGACTTGGGCGAAGTGGCGGTGTACCCCGGCCGCTCTGCGTTTTACAACCTGCGCTAAAACAAGCCTGCCATGGGCAACCGCCTGGTCCCGATCGTGCTGTTCGCCTTGCTGGCGATCGTACAAGCCCAACTGTGGTTCGGCCCGGGTGGCCTGCCGCATGTGAGTGAGTTGCGCCAAGAGCTGGCGCAGCAAAAACTGGCCAACGAAGAAGCACGTCGCCGCATGGAGCAACTGAGCGCCGAAGTCAACGACCTCAAAGAGGGCCTGAACATGGTGGAAGAGCGTGCCCGACATGAGCTGGGCATGGTCAAAGCCAACGAAATTTTCGTGCAGATCGCCAAATGACCCCCCCACTCACCGGGTGGATGTCGCCCAGGACATGAGACCTCTTCGTATAGCCATTGTGGGTGCCGAAAGCACAGGGAAAAGTTGGCTCACTCAAGCTTTGGCCGGAATTTTGCGCGACAGGGGCCAAGCGGTACACACAGTCGACGAAGTGCTGCGCCACTGGTGCGACCGCGCAGGCCGTACACCGCAGCGCCACGAGCAAATGGCCATCGCGCAGCAGCAAGCCGATGCCGCGTACCCCAAGGACCAACCACCACCCAACACCTGGCTTTTGTCTGACACCACGCCTCTGATGACCG